>DAOVXH010000155.1 GCA_030636255.1 Methanomassiliicoccales archaeon | reverse complement strand
GTTTTCAGTACATTTCCCTTGGAATGAGTCAGTTCAAGCAGTGCTTCTAGAGCCCCTATCCAGCCCTGACAATTTTCATGAATATAGCTGACATCACGCATGGTGGCAATTGCCTTGTGGTCGCCTATTTCCATCTCTACTTCGCCATAACTATAGGATTCTTCATAAGCTTCCTTTGCCTTGGTTACCATGGTCTCCATTTTCGCAAAACGGACCACATAAGCAAGCATACCCAGATTTTTCACAGTATGGTTTCCAGCTTTTCTTACATAGTCCATTCCCTTCTCTTTGGAAATCCACCTAACTATGTTAAGCAGCATTTCATTTGGATATTGGTGACCATCCTTGAACTTTATTTCATTAATATTCAGGTGCTGTTTGCATTGGGTAACCCCTTCCTTGCCCCAGGTTTTCTCCACATAATGCAAATAACCACTGATAACACTGCCTTTAATAGTCCTTTCATCCATGGGATGTAAATGTTCTACATATAATATAAGTATTTTCTTATCAATGAATATATAACATTTTCGTATTAGGGACGTTTTTTAGTAATAGATATGTAATTTTTTTATCAATTAATGCAAGCTCACTTCCAGGTAATCTCATACTCACATTGTGGGTCCCCATTGAACCGGCACTTGGTCTTGACAACTTTGCCTTTTGTTCGGGTGAGTTCCAACATCCCTTCAAATGCGCCTTCCCATCCAACACAATCTTCAGGTATCTGGCTAACATCTTTCATGATCAATGTTGCGCCTCTATCTGTCTGAATCATATTAACCTCGCCAAAAGAGTATACGTCAGGGTACAGATTTTTAGTCTTTTTCAACATTGTGTCCATGTTTGTAAACCTAACAACATATGCAAGAAGTCCTAAATTTTGGATTGTGTGCTTGCCTGCCTGTTTCACCCTGGCCATGCCATGATTATCAGATATCCAGTGAATTATTGAGAGAAGCATATCATGTGGGTATTGCTGACCATCGCGAACTTTTATATCGCTTACCCTGGCCTTCTGACAGCAATATTCATAACCATCTTTTCCCCAGGTCTTTTCAACATACTTGAGATAACCATTTACAACACTGCCTCTAACTTGCCTGTCAGTCATTGCAAGTAAATGGCTTTGATAAAATATAAAGATTTTCCTATCTCTGGCTATCTAATAACATTTATTGGCATATCTAACGAAAGCGTTTTATCACCAGGTTCAATGTTCCTATGGTGAAATCATGACCAAACTAGGAATCATCGGTGGCTCTGGAATTGCAGATGCTGGCTTCTTCGAGGAAGTTGAAAGAAAAGAGATGGAAACACCATACGGCAAACCATCAGCTCCATACATAATCGGTAAATCTGGAGATGTGGAGGTTATATTCTTGCCCAGGCATGGCATTGGCCACACAATTCCTCCGCATAAGATAAATTATCGAGCAAATATCTGGGGAATGAAAGAACTTGGTGTCAAGCAAATGATTTGCCCGTCAGCTGTAGGCTCCCTGCGTGAGGACTACTGTCCAGGCGAGATTGTTCTATCCGACCAATTTATAGATTTTACCAAACGCAGAGAATTAACATTCTTTGACGGTCCAAAGGTGGTTCATGTTTCTACTGCTGACCCTTTCTGCTCAGAATTAAGAGGCATGCTGGCTGGTATTTGCGATAATCTCAATATTCCATATCACAATACCGGAACCCTTGTCTGCATCGAAGGCCCAAGATTCTCCACCAGGGCAGAAAGCAAGATGTTCCAGAATTACGCAGACATAATTGGCATGACCATTGTTCCTGAAGCTCAATTGGCAAGAGAAATGGGCATCTGCTATTCGAACATGGCAATGGTGACAGATTATGATGTGTGGGCCGATAACCCAGTTAATGTTGCTGAAGTCATCAAGACCATGAAAGAGAATGCTGGTAAGATTTCTGATATTGTGGCTGAGGCCTCAAAAAGGCTGCATACCTGTGGCAGGGATTGCGAGTGCCAGCAAGCTGCTGATGATGCATCTATGTAGGGTCTGCTGCTATCGAATACGCTCGATAGCAGAAGGTGCTAGGGTCTAGGTGCTGCCTGCTCGCGGATATGCTCTCGCAGTAACCAAAGGTTCCTGCTCTTTTTTGGGACTTCCCTGCCAAAGCTTATATATTCAAAATCATAAATTGCTGGCTGATTACCATGACAGAATACATTATCCAGACAAAAGCGCTGGAAAAGAAATTTAAAACAGTTCACGCAGTTCGTGGCGTTGATTTGAATGTTGAGAAGGGCGATATTTACGGATTCTTGGGGCCCAATGGCGCAGGAAAGACCACCACCATCAAGATGATTCTAGATTTGGTGCATCCAACTGCTGGCGAGGTTTACATTAATGGTTTGAACCCAAGTGAAAGTGGAGTACTGGCACGCCAGGGCATCGGCTATCTGCCGGAGCGCGCTCAATTTTATCGGAATCTTACAGCATACCAGACAATGGAGTTCTTTGCAGAGCTCAAGGGCGCAGACAAGGCAGAATGCGACGAGTTGCTGGCCAAGGTTGGAATGGACAAGTGGCGCGACGAAAAACTTGGCACATTCTCCAAGGGAATGGTTCAGCTGGTGGGAGTTGCACAGGCGCTTCTTGGTAATCCTCAAATTCTTATACTGGACGAGCCAACTTCCGGCCTTGACCCCAGATGGGCCAGGGCATTGAAGGATATTATTCTGGAGATGAATGGCAAGGGCACTACCGTCTTCTTCTCATCCCACCTGTTATTCGAGGTTCAGGAACTGTGCAAGCATGTTGCTATTCTGAACAAGGGCGAAGTGGTCATTGAAGATACAATGCACAGGGTAAGTGAGGGAATGACTGGCAAGCCAAAACTTGTTGTGAGAATAGCCGGAGATTCTGCGCCTGCTGTTGAAGTGTTAAAGAACGGCGGATTTACCGAACTTGAAATTCATGGCCAGGTAATTGACATTTTCATTCATTCTGAGCAAAAGGCCCAGGTGCTTAAATTATTGGCACTGGAAAACATTGATGTTGAAGATTTCAGAACTGAAGACGGAAATCTGGAAGATGCATTCATGGAATTCATTGGTGAGGACAGCAAACCAGGAGGTGAAATGCGTGGCAATTAATTTCAATAATATCAAGACAATTGCAAAGAAGGAGTTCATGGACAATCTCAGAAGCAAGTGGATTATGGTGCTGACCATTATTTTCATACTTCTAACACTGGTCATGTCCTTTGTCCAGGGCGGCGGAGGCCTTTCCAGTATGGAAGTTACCGTGGTGGGAATCATGGCAATTGCATCCATGCTTGTCCCCATAATCGCCATAATGCTTGGATACAATACCATAACCGGCGAGGCCGAATCTGGTTCACTGCTTGTTGTACTGTCCAATCCCATAACAAGACTTGAGGTGCTTCTTGGAAAATTTGTCGGGTTAGGTTCAGTATTATCAACATCTATCCTTCTTGGTTTTGGAATTGCTGGAATCGTGATAATGGTAGAGGATTCTTCCAATGTTTCTGGCTATATGATATTCATGGTATTGACAATACTGCTTGGCCTGATGTTCCTTAGTCTTTCCATGTGCTTTTCATCATTGCTTAAGCGAACAGTTATGTCTCTTGGAGCTGGTATTGGTATATACTTCTGGGGTATGATAATTGGAACTGTTTTGATGGGAGTTTATCTGGCTACAACACCTGGCAGTGACCTTATGTCCATGGCAAACAATATGCCAGACTGGATGATGACATCAATGATGCTTCTCAGCCCTATGGATATGTATCAGACCTCTACAATGCTTGGATTTAGTATGACCAGTTTGAGCACTGGAGGCTTTTCAGTTTCACTACCAGATTACATAACCCTACCCAGGCTCCTAGTTATTTACTCAGTGTGGATAATCGTGCCAATGATAGCAGGATACTTCTTCTTCAATAAGAGGGACATCTGAGGCACTGTCATGGAATAATAGCCCAATCAACGCAAATCTAAATAAGGCAAATGTGGATGGCCAGTCAGATGATTGATGCCACCGAGCTGAAGAACAAGTCATACCAGTGCCTGGACAATTGCGCAATGTGCTGCCTTTGCCAGCCTGAGTTATCTGAAGATGAGCTGGCCAGGTTTCAGAAGCATGGCCTAACAGCCGGCCTCACCAGGGAACATATTCAGGGATATACTTCAGACCAGCCAACCGCTATAAAATTGCAGGGTGGAAATGGGGCCTGCCACTTTCTGGATGAACGCAGATGCACAATCCATGAACAGAGGCCAGCATTCTGCCGACAGTTTCCAGTTCATGTCCACGCGCTTCACAGAATTCAGTTAAACGGTAATCTATCATGCCGAGGCATTAATCTGGGGGGCGACACACTTATCCAGCATGGCGAAGAAATACTTTCCAGCATATCCGAGGAAATGAAATCTCAGGTTCTGGAAGAAGTAAGCCAGCGGCTTAGCCAGGTCCAGGAAAATGCCCAGGAAAGTGGTGTCTATCAATCACCAGAAATAATCAGAGAAACAGTAAGCGCGCTTCTCCCAC
>DAOVXH010000007.1 GCA_030636255.1 Methanomassiliicoccales archaeon | reverse complement strand
GCCATAAGCGCAAATCGCTTTTTCGAATGTTATTTATTTAGTGTTTAGCGTAGCTTGGGGTTATAATAACTTAAACAAAAAAATGAAAAAGGCATCCCCAACCATCAATGCGCCCAATCATAAAACCGATCTAGGATGTGCCCAAATAACACCAAAACCCCCAATCCAATGAAGGTCACGGAAATCATTGCGCCGAAGCAGAAGAAGCCCGAAGACAATAGAATGAGTGCCAGTAATCCGAATGCCCCGCCTATTGCCATAAGCAGTAGGCCGTTCCTGAACCTGTCATGGTCCATTGTGGATTCAAAGGTTTCTTTGCTGAGCTCTATTGGCTGTTCCAGGTTCATATCGTCTTTTGAAAATTGCTTGTTTCCGATTATGACCACTGGAGTTTCTTCTATTCCTTTGTAATAGGCGCGAATCGAGTGCCAAAAATTCTTCATATCGTATATTTTTAATTCTCTATTACTATCTTTTGCCAGTTGGTCAAGCTGGACTATGAATATCTTCTCGGAATCTGTCAGCCCAAAAAAACCTTCCTTTACTATGTACAAATCATCATTCCTTGGATGGTATCTGGCAACAGTGGATTTCATTATATTAGAATCATAATAAGGATTATTGCTGTCCAGTACGATTTTTTGAGAATCTAGATATAGTTCTATTAATTTCTTTTTGGTCATGGCCCCACTGTGGTAATAATGCATATAGTCCAGTAAAAACTTTTCGTGTCCCGGCCAAGTTGACCACTTCCAACTAAAAATGTATATGGCGTACCCTCAAGGCAAAGTAACAAACACTGGCTCAATCCTGTTTCCCTTTCTCTCACAAAGCAAGCTTTGCTCGATCCGTGGGAATGCCCATTTTGTTTTAAAAATCAACAAAATGCAATTCCCCCTCTTTCGTGAAGCAAGCTTCACTCAACCTCAGGGACTTCCCACAACACTCTTAAATATTCATTCAGTGATTTTCTCATAGGTTTAGGAGAAATATAAATGCAAGGAAATCCAGATAATAATTATTCAGTAAAATGCCCATATTGTGAAACAGTTCATAATGGTCCAGTATCTTATTCCTTTCCTGATCAAGCGTATGTTTATTGCCGGAAATGCAGAACTAAAATTAGCATCAATCCAGATGGTGGCGAGGTAATTGCATATGATGTTTGGAGGGAGCCAAATCCAAATCTTAAAATGAATTATCCTGGTTTGTATGAGCCTAAAAACGAAACACCACGGTTTACACCCAGTCACCTCTTCAAGGCCATGTACAAGCCAAAGGAAGCATTTGTGGAACTGTATCATATTACAGATATGAAGATTGGAATAATGTTATTGATTATATTTGGAGCATTGTCATCAATTATCACATTTTTGGCTAATCAAATATCTGGCTCAAATAATATTGCTGTCGGATTGGGGGGCGAGCTTCCTCTTTCCTGGGTAACATTAGCTATAATTTCATTGCCATTGGCAATTTTGACTTCAGTAATAGTTAGCTGGCTGTCTGCAAAAATATCTGAATTCTTCAAGGGAAGAAATGATGCCGAAAAAACAATCGCGCTTATGGGATATGCTGGTATGCCTGGATTTATTATGGGCTTGGCCAGCAGCATAGTTATAGCTGCAAATATTGCACAGATGCCAGATTATTCGGATCCAGCAAGCCTTGATATCGGCGCGCTTCTTGCTTATGCAGCAGTAATGGGCGCTATAGGACTTGTCAGCCTAATATGGGGATTGATTGTATCTGGCTGTGCTGTTTCTGTGGCCAATGATGTCTCATTTGGCGAGGGTGTCTTATGCTATTTTGGAGCATCAATCATAGTGGGAATTGCAACTGTAATCATAATGATACCAGTAGTCTTGCTTATGATTTAGCGACAGCTTCCTGGTAAAATGTATATGGCGTAATCGCAACCCTTAAATCCTCCCCCTCAATCCCCCCATCAAACAATAGGAGGAGACAAAACATGTTCGGAAAACCAATAATTGAATTGCCTGGCCTAGGGCTGCAGGGCAGCTCTCGAAGAACTCATCCAGATTTCTTATGGTCACCACGTAGAATAAAACCATAAGCACAAATCACTTTTTTCTTTCAAGTATTTTCTTGTATCTCCAGTGTGGGGATTGTACATGGCGTAATCAATCCATCCTATGAACCACAATAACAACAACCCCAATCATCACACCAACTCCCACCAAAACCGGAATAACTATCTCATATCCTGTTGGCTCCTCTGGCGGATACTCGAAGGTGGACGGATCCACTGGCTCGAAATAGTAGTATGATATTGAATTATATGAGGTTCTGAACTCCGGTAGCTCGCCGGCCATTGGAACGGTACTGCCAGCATTGATATGGATTATTTCCACATGATACATGGTGTCCGGCTCAAGTCCAGCCAGTATGATATAATCACCAGAATTAATTTCTCCACCTGGAGGATTGTAGTCCACGTAATGGGCTATTGCGCCTTCCGGCCCATTGGCCCATTCTAATTCCATGCTATTATTTCCAGTAAAATGCAGATTCCCCTCCAGGTAAGTTCCGTTGACAGAGATGTGCAAACTAATCTCCCCAGGGGAAATTGGCATGTTAAATTCTCCAAACACAATATAGCCCTCGGTTATGGAGCTGGCCCCAACGGCAGTGTAAGAACCTACCAACATGGGAGAGCAATGATGGGGGCGTGGTATGACCATGACATACAATGTGGCCAGTATCACAACAATCACAGCTATAATTGCAATGACAATCCATAACTTTCTTAATCCAGATGGCTCTTCCTCATATCCCTGGTTCATAAATTAAAAAATGTTCTTATTGTATATATACCGATTATTGACATGTAAGAAATATCACAAGAACCAAGGCAGAAAGCTCATTGCGAATATTCTAGATGCCCCGTGAAGCACCCAGGGCCCTGCAATGTTCTTTGTCTTGTGTGCGATTATTGTGGTCAATATTGTCTGGACAATTCCAGGGAGCATTGCCAGTCCCCAGAAATATTGCGGATGCATAAGGATGAAGCTGGCCATTGATGTGATGTATGCAATTCTTATGTCCACGAATTTCCAGAGGTACAGAAATAAAATTCCGCGGAAGAAAAATTCCTCTGAAAATGATTCGAAAAACATAATAATGCTGTTAACAGGTTCTGTTGGATTATATGACCTTTCAAGCATGAAGGATGTGAATGCAATGGATGCCAGCATTACCGGAAGCACGAAGGCTGAAAGTTTCAGGCTCTCTTCGGTCCCTTTTTTTCTGATTCCAAAATCAGCCAATCTCTCTTTCAAAGTTCTTTTTCTGTCCCACATATAAAGGATGGCCAGTGGCATGAATACGAATAGAATGAACTTGATTAAAGTGTAATCCACATGGTATGGAACCGGGATAATACCGAACATCGAAGTATACAATACTACAATCAGCACCATGCTGAGAATTATAGGCCAGAGCTTTCCCAAACTGTCCTTGCTGTATTTCCAGCAGTAGACCACCGGGATAATCATTGGAACCAACATTGGCCACAGGAACAAATCCATCTCTCAACCTCGGTTCATGATTGTGGGTATGCGTTTTCAAGCATATAATAGGAGTTCAATAGCTCAGACATTGTCAGTTGCCTTGTGGCTGTATATGATGGCCAGTATGCAGATTATTCCTGTAAGGAATGTTATGCTATTGCACAGGACTATGGACGATGATGTGTCTGTTGAACCATCAATGTCCATATCATTTGAAGTGAAGGTGTTTCCACTTATCTCCACATAATCCATTGAAGCGTATTTTATTGCATATTCCGAGTTGCCAGTAAATTCACAATCATGAACTATCAGGGCCGAGCGCGCAGCAGCAATGCCATTTGAATTATCATCAACCAGGCAATTGGTCAGTGTCACATTGGAGCCCTGCTCTATTACCATGGCCCAGCCATTGTCACTGAGTGTACAATTGTCAGCCAGGACTGTGGAATTCCTTATCTCGATTGCATCGTCAAATGCATTGACAATTGTTGTGTCCTGAAGTTCCAGAGATGCATTGATTGCCATTATTCCATTGGTCACAGGCGAGTATATGTTGGTATTGATTATTCTAGCATCCGGAGAATAAATCTCTATACCGCCCTCATAGTTCTCATTCTCCATGTCGCCCCAGACCCCGGATATGCTGCAATTGTTTATCAGAAGGGTGCCAAATACCTCGAAGCTGTAGTATGCAGATGAGGAGGATGCTCCAAGAATGCAATTGTCCAGTATTAATTCAGAACCCTCTGCTGTCCAGATAGATGAATCTTTATGTTCAATACCATGGAAGTTCACTGTTGAATTTCTTATCTCAAGCCTTCTGCCTGAATCTACCAGAATTGAGCCGTTGATATGCAAATTTGTATTCTCATAGATTGAGCCAGCCAGTACACTAATATCTGGCATGGTTTCAATCATTGGAACAATATCATAGGGTCCGCTGGATGTTGATGAAGGTTCATTGAGCAGGTAGGCCTCGCCAACAACAAAGAACAGGAGCAATGCCACAACTATGGCTATTGGTATCTTGAAATCTGGCCTTTTTCCAAATATTCTGGCATTCTTTCTGAACCTCACCAGGGTGAAGGTCAAGAAGATGAATGTTAGGCCAGGCCAAAGAAGCACAAGCCCCATTACATATACATTTGAGCCCTGGTCAGTGCCATAGATATAGTAGGTCATGAAAACTGACAGGAACAGGGACACGACAGGAGCCAGGAGTATGAAGATAGTTCCCAGTTTTCCGCCCATTGCTGGCTGTATTTCATTCTGTAAATTGTAATCATAGCCTGGATTGTTAATCTTGCCTCTTATCATGTCCATCTGTGCCATGACCTCAGGCGAATTTTTCCTGAAACCAATGGTCTGATTGTCCTTGGTCTTGAGAACTATCATATCACCGTCAATGAAGTTTCTGATTTCTGAAATGCTTACGATTCTTCCATAGGGTATGAAAAGATTGTTCTGACCAACCAGATAGGGCTGTAATATGCCGTTTTCATAGATTTTCATTGGCTCTGTTTTCTTGCTGGCATTGAACAGTGCCATGCCAATGAGTATCATAACGCATCCAAATATGATTAGAACGAACATCATGATTAAGCTCAGGCTCTGAGCAAAAATTACAGCAACACCAAGCATTCCTGCTCCCATTGCAAATAAAATCAAGAAACCCTTGAGCATTGATGCTTTCCTTTCCTGAATGTCCTTTTCGGATTCCTGGGCAAGAAGCGCGCCATATCCTTCCAGGGGCTTGAGCTCGGCATTGTGGTCAATGAAATTAATTGGTGGGGAAGGGGAACCGTCCGGGGCAGTGGTGGGCGCAGTTATTGGAACTACTGGCACGGTTTCTCCACGGAGGTGTTTGTGCCTCAGGGCATCACCCTCTGGAATCCGGGCTTCTATTACCTCGTTCTCGTGGTAAACAGCGTCCCACTGAGGGCCCATGGCCTTCTTTATCAATGGAATAATATCTTCAAAATTATGTGCCCTGGAGCCAATAAGGTATACCATGAAGTCTTCGGTTTCTATCTGAAGTTCCTTCCAGGATGCAAGACCCATTAGCTTGGAATCGCTCTTGGCCATTGGATTGTAGATTATTACTGGATATATGCCAGTGATGTTTTTGAAAGGAACAAAACGATATTTTCCCTTGCGGCCAATACAAAATTTGGCCATGATTCCATTGTTATGAATCACAATTCCGTTATGGCCAACCATCTTCTTTTTGTATAATGGCTGGCCCTGGGGCACTGGTTTACTGAATTTATTTATTGTCCAGTACTCCTTATTCAATCTGTTCATTTCCTTTGTCTCATCTGGCGTGATATTAAGCCAGCTATGTTCCACTGGGCCGTACCTTAAGAGGGAGTACATTAATATCCCAGTAAAGCCAAAGGCAAATACGTAAATCAATATGTCAATCATTATTATTCCTCACAGTTTCATTTCCACGCAAGATCTTTCATGGGCCTTCCAGAGCTTCTCATTGGCAAAGCCCTTGTTACAATGCTTACAGTTGAAAGCAATTTCTAAATTGTCGTCTGGAACCTCGGGTGTTTTCAATTTCCAGAATAGGTAAACATGAGCTGCAAATCCAAAGAATAATAGCATATCCACGGCCACAAACATGTAGAAACGGAATGGGTCTATGTCCCTGTCTTTAAGAAAAAACAGCATAACAAGTATGAACAGGCCAAATACAAAAAACATCATGGCTATTGACCACATCTGTTTTGCATAATCTGGCTTTGGGGTATTGAAATTTAACCCATATTTCTTGAGGTCAACTCCCGAACTCATTATTCTCTCCTACTCCAGACTTAATCTATGTAAGCTGATTTAACCTTTTCTGAACTTGGAAGGGAACAAATTATGGGATATCTATAAAATATATTTGAACAAAATCAAAAAGATAAAGAAAAGGCCAGCTGGGCAAGCTGACCTTAACATATCGCAAATTTGACCTCACTTATGTTGTCAATCTGCGATTTACCTAACTTTTCTGCTTTATGTATGTCTTGTCAAAGTTAGTATCGATGGGAGGAGGAACTGGAGGAGGCAAATCAGGTATTGTTACCCAGTGAGGGCGCCACTTTGAACGGCCGTCCCGTATGCTTTCTGTTCCTGTTCTGCCAAGAAGGAACAGGACTCCGGCACTGAAGCCTGCAATTGAGATCACTATCCAGGGCAGACCAATGAATCCCATGAATATCATGAACATGAACCCTGCAAGTACGAACATTGAGCCAACTGATACATTTGGCTGGTCCAGGCCTATCTTGTAATAGATGTTTCTCCAGGACATTCCAATGAGAATGAACATTATACCTACGAACATGTGGCCAATCCACAGCTCAGGGCCAATGCTGTAATAATGATATGAAGAGGAATAGTAAGAGTTATTTTCAATGGATAATATAGTGAATATTAGTAGAATTATTGGAGATATCAGTGTAAATATCAGAGCCACCAGGCCGCGATATGAGCCATAATGTTTGAAAAGCCCGTAAAGGCCGCCTATTAGGACACCAGAACCAGCCATGAACAGTATTGTGGCAAAAATGAACAGCAGATAAATTCCAAAGGATTCGAACCGCATCCAGTCATTCTGCATCATAAGATAGATTGGCAGAATTCCCAGAACAATACCTGAAATCGCAATCATGAAGGAGCCAATACCTCCAAAGAGCATGTGAGCCGAGTTTTTTGGACAGTTTTTATGGGAGTGTTGTTTTTCCACTGGCCTTGGTTTATTTACAACTTTCTCGGGCCTCTTTGGCCTTAAATTCTCATAACCACACATGGGGCAATCAAAGCTTTCTATGATAAGCCCGCAATTCGAACAATACGTCATCTTACATCACCAAGAATGACATTTTCAGAAAAAGCATATAAGCAAATTGGTACGGCTTTTTGTCTAATATATAAACTGATTGGTATAGGTGTTTGTAAACAAAGTATTCCTAGGTAGCAGGCCGGATTAAGTATCAATACACATCAATGATGTACTCGCAATGGGGTTCTCCCAATCGCTGGCACTTGGTGTGGGTGACCTTTCCCTTTGTCTTTGTCATGGTCAGGGCCTCATCTATTACGCCTTCCCATATCAGGCATGCCTCTTCGTAATATCCAACATCTGTCAAAATAAGCTTCAGTCTTTTGGGGTCTGAAATATCCACATTGCATTTTCCAAAGGCATATACCTCTGAGTAATTCTTGGGAAACTTCTTTGCCAGGGTCTCAACATCGGTGAATCGCACCAGCCATGAAAGGATTCCAAGATTGTGCATAATGAACCCTCCGGCCTCCAGTATAGATTCTCTGCCTTTTTCACGATGCAACCACCTGAGCACATTGCCTATTACCTCGTCATGATAATAATGCCCGTCCTTGAAATCCATATCTTCAATGCCAACATCTTTCTTGCACTGGTTCAGCCCCTCTGCTCCCCATTTCTTTTTTATGAACTTCAAATAACCATTCATCACGCTTCCTCGCGTTCGTCGCTCCATCTCATCACCGAGTACAATAATGGTCTTACAAGTTAATAATAATTGTGAACATTTTAACTAATTTGTCCACAAAAAAATATTATACCATCAAAACCCATAGTAGATTGAATATGAAAGCTGAAATCCATGAAGGCAGCCAATTCCGGCGAAAGGTCATTTCCCTGGAGCGTTATTTCTACAAACGGCCAAATCCCAATGTCATATTGATAGGGCGATTTGAGGGAACAGTCTCAGAGGAGCAGTTGAAAATTGCAATCTCGAAAGTTAGGAAAATACATCCACTATTGAATGTGCGTGTCCAGCAGGAAAAGAATGGTGATGCGTATTTTACAACAGAGAATGTTGGCGAGCTATCTATACAGGTTATTGAAGGAGATAAATTTGGCAATAAAGAATTGATGGACATGGCAGTCAAGGAACTCAAGACCAGACATCCCTTGGACACAGGCCCTTTGATAAGATTTGTTATGTTCAGAACACCAGACAGCTTTGACCTGCTGGTGAACAGCAATCACATGATGTGTGATGGGCTTTCAATGTATTATCTCATTCGGGACATATTCCTGCATCTGGATAATCCTGACAAAGAGATAAAACAAATGCCAGAACCTGTCATTGTTAAGGACAATCTTCCACAGGGTGTGGCTCTGAAGAACTATTTTACTAAACTAATAATCAGATTGAACAATGCATGGGCCAAGAAAGGAATAAGATTTGACGAGGCAGACCATATCAGGCTTCATGAAAAGTTCTGGAGCATGGAAAAGGGTTTGAGCATCCATCACTGGAACCTGTCTGAACAGCAGACTGCTTCTTTTATCCAGAGATGTAAAAAAGAAAAAGTATCAGTTCACAGCGCCCTTTGCACTGCCTTTCTCATTGCGCAGATTGAGATCCAGGGAAAGAAATCATATCTGAAAAATATATCCATGCCAGTCAGTATTAGAGAGCGATTAACGACTCCGGTGGGCGAATCCTTTGGTCTTTACTTTTCATCCTTCAAATTGAAGTTCAAACCTCCAAAAGACGATAATTTCTGGGTCAATGCCAGGGCAGTGCATGATTATATCCAGAAGCAAATAACTGACAAGAATGTATTCACAATTTACATGCAATTGAAGGATCTTCATCCCACACTTGTTGATTCTATCTCTTACACAAAATATGGGGAGCATGGGGACAAGCTGGCAAAGCGCTTTTTGAAGCTGGAAGGCGGATATACATTGAACACTGGGCTTGACCTGTCAAATCTTGGGGTTCTTAAGATTCCGGAAGGTCGAAGCCAGCTAAAACTGAAAAATATCATAGGCCCATGCTGCTACAATGAGTTCCAAGAGAAATATATGGGAGTTGCCACCATTGGAGGAAAAATGTACTTTACCATAACATTCTGTGAATCAAGGGTAACTAGAGGCACCGTGGAGAACCTGAAGAAAGTAGCTATGCAGAACTTGGGAGAAGCTATTGGCTGGTGAATTAAATAGGTTTTTTGAAACCCTTGCCATTAATCTTTTTTATTCCCCACAACTGGGAAACAATCATACCAGCCAGCATCAGGCCGCAGCCAATAAATCCCCTGAATGAAAGCATCTCATTCAGGAACATCCAGCCGCCGATAACTGCAAAAACAGCCTCCATGCCCATGATTATGCTTGCGTGACTGGGGGTGGTCTTTCTCTGGGCAAATACCTGAATTGTATAGGCTATTCCCACGGATGCCAGACCTCCGTAGAGAAGAGGAATTGCTGCGCCGTTTATTCCTTCCCATGTTATTTCCTCAATGGCCAGTGCCACAATCATGCTTAGAATTGAACATATTAAAAATTCCATGAATGCCAGCTTGAACGGGTCCAGCTTCGGGGAAAAATAGCTGATTACCAGAACTTGTGCGGCCCAGAAGAATGCGCCTATGAGTACAAGAACATCACCCCAGGCAATTGTGAAGTCCTCTGTTACGCTGAGGAAATAGAGTCCAAGAACCGCAAGGCTTATGCCGATTATTGTGCCCTTGTTTGTTCGCTGGCCAATGGCAAGACCCATTACCGGAACTATGACCATGTACAGTCCAGTAATAAAGCCAGCGTTTCCTGCTGTTGTGGACATTAGGCCAACCTGCTGGAAGGAGGCCCCAAAAAATACTAAAAAACCGGCTGTGAGACCGCCGATTATGAGAAGGTTCCTTGGTGGCTTTTTAATGGATTCGACAGGCTGTTTTCTTGACTGCCAGATTATGAAAGGTACAAGAGAAAACGCACCCAGAGCAAATCTAATTCCATTGAAGGCATATGGGCCCATATGGTCCATGCCCATTCGCTGGGCAACAAATGCAAATCCCCAGATTATTGCTGTGACTAGGAGTAATAAATCCCAGGATGCGGTTTTCTTCGCCATCAAGCCTTGATTATTTCGCGTCTATAAAACGTAATTGCATAACTCTAAACACCCAAGGTATTTTCCGTGGGAATCCCGAAGGGCCAGATATTCAATTCTGACTTTTGCAGGACCGCCGTCCGGCCCCTTGCAGTCAATCACCATGACCTGATTGTCAATTTCCCCGGATTTCATGCTGTCCAGCAATTTTCTAATCTTTTCATGGGATTCCTTGGGATGGCAGACCATAACATCCTTGCCAAGAATATCATCTGGCCTGTGAAATACTTCCTGCTTCAGCTGGGACCACATTAGGTACTTGTCGTCTGCATCAATCAGTGTAAGCTCTACAGGTAAAGAATCAATGACTGGAGCAAGCATATTATCTGGTATTTTTCCTTTCATAATATCATCCTTATCAGCTATCAATGGTTTGACAACTATAACATTTACCATTGTGAATACAAATTGTTCCGCCGCAGTCCGGGCATTTGAATTTCTCCATATCCCTAGCCAGATGTGCCTCCATGCCATTGTCTCTGATAAACTCCAGGGCCTCTATGAAATCATAATTGTATCTTGTACGATATCTCTTGTCCAGTCTTTTTAATTTATCGCAGGGAAAATCATCACATTCATAACAAAACTCGATCTCACTGTTTTTCAGCTTGCTGCACAGGCCGCCATAATATGTGCAACCCTTTCCCCGGGGCTTGCAACCGACACATGTCTTTGCCTTTCCTGACTTGTCCAGTACCCCTCTGCAGACATTGCAATTCATTCCACAGGGTGCAATAAGCTCGGGCTTCATAACTTGGTAATAGTGTTCAATTTCTTTAAGATGTTGTTAACAAAGGTATATTAATCCACATTGACAATATGATAAGTATGGGTGAGAATACTGGAAAGAATCTGAAAAAAATATTCAAGCCAAGCATTGGTAAGATAGTTATTTTCATTATTCTTTTTTTTCTACTGGCATTCCTTCCGCTTTACCCGATTCATGTGGATAAATATGTTGGGTCTGAGGAATATGAGGTTGATGAGCTGGAGTATTCCGGAATGCGGCTCAGGTCGCTATATGATGTCATTGATGGAAACTATAACTGGACAGAGCTGGACATAACATTCAGGCAGGAAAGTCTGTTTCACAGGTTTACCTATTATCATGTCTCGTACTGCGATGCAAATCCAGTGTATCTAGCAGTCTATGGTATTCTGATTCTCGGAGCCTATTATGCCAGCTGCTCGTACATTGAATCAGAGAAAAAGAACTAATCTTCAAGACATTCTGCATGTCTGAAGCAGCTAACCAGGTGGTCGTTCACCATGCCAGTTGCCTGCATATGGGCGTAAATTATGGTTGGCCCCACAAATTTGAATCCTCGACTTTTCATGTCCTTTGAGATTGTTTCTGCAAGTTTGGTTTTCGCAGGTATCTGGCCCATCTCTTTCCATTTGTTGACAATTGGCTTTCCATTAGTAAAATTCCAGAAATAATCACTGAAACTGCCAAATTCATTCTGCACATCAAGAAACACCTGGGCATTGGATATTGCAGCTGTTATTTTCTGCCTATTGCGAATTATTCCAGCGTCCTGCATGAGCCTGTCAAAGTCCTTCTGGCCGTATTTGGCAATCTTCCTGGCATTGAAGTTGGAAAATGCCTTGCGGAAGTTTTCCCTCTTTTTCAGGATTGTAATCCAGCTGAGGCCTGCCTGGAATCCTTCCAGTATCAAAAATTCAAAGAGCATATCATCATCTTTCAGGGGCTTTCCCCATTCTGTGTCATGGTATTTTTCATAAAGGGGGTCGCCGCTGGCCCAGGCACATCTCTGGTTTTTTGAAGTAATTATCTCACCAGGCAATGTAATGTTTTTTGATTATTAATAGTCTCACTGATTTAGATGTTTAATTGTTTAAATGCAAAGATTAGTTATCTTTATTTACCCCATCCGTAATCCGCCCCCTGCAAGGATATCTTTGCACAATGACATAACAAATAATGGAGGAAGAAAAATGGTATTAGAAATAAAACCTGGACTGGAGATTGGTGTTCAATTGGGAGCAATGACTGGATTACAGAGTGGCGGAGAGGATACATATAATGCTCTCAGCCGAAGTTTTTCAGTAACAACTTCAACAACTGGATAATTAATTAAACAAAACAAGGAAGAAGAAATATGACATTAGAAATAAAACCTGGATTGGAGATTGGTGTTCAATTGCAGCCAATGACTGGATTGCAGAATGGCGGGGATGACCTAGTAAACGCCCTGAGCCGAAGTTTTTCAGTTTCAACTTCAACAACTGCATAATTAATTTAACAATTAAGGACAAGGTTTCTTGTCCTTTCTTACTATTTTTTTATAATGTAACAACCACGGTCAAATATTTATGCCAGCTTGCTATTTCAGGAGCATGACTCTTCACCGCAGAACAGTTTTGGATGCCATTGTGAACGCTCTTGAACCACTTGATTATGTTCATGCCTTCTGGGAGGGCGGTGCTGCCGGGTTCAGCCGGGCAGATGATTGGTCAGACATTGATGTTCAGGGTATTGTGGATGATGACCATATTGAGGATGTTTTCAAAATTGTTGATAAGGTTGTGGAAAAGCTTGGCGGAGATGTGGCTCGATTCCGCCTGCCTGAACCAACCTGGCATGGCCATTCCCAATGCTTCTACAAGCTAAAGAATGCAAGCCCGTTTTTGCTGATAGACTTGGCAATCATGAAGGAAAGTACAGAAGCAGACAAGTTCGACACCTGGGCTACCCACGGGGTACCGCAAACATGCTTTGACAAGAAGGGGTTAATCCAGGAAGTTAAGATTATTCCAGAAGAGCAGGCAAAGGCCATAATGGGCAGGCTGGACATGCTGAAAAATTTATTCGAAATATTCTACATTATGCCAATGAAGGAGACCAATCGTGGAAATCATGTGGAAGCTATGTTTTTCTACCTGGGCCAGACCTACCGGCCACTGGTTGAGGTGCTACGTATGAAATATTGTCCACAGAGGTTCAATTATGCTACCAGGTATGTTCATTATGACCTGCCAGAAGACATTGTGAAGCAGCTGGAAAATCTAGTGTTCATGAAGCCAGATGACATGGAGACCAGCATCGAGGAAGTTAGAAAGTGGTTCTGGGAAGTTGCTGATAGTATCTCCAAGGATGAAATAATAGACAAATTAAGCTCTTAAAAGTCATCTTTATATATCCACAAAATGATTATCGCCTGAGGAGAGAATATGCCATTTTGCAGAAATTGCGGAGCACCAATTGAGGATATAAATTCTGAATGCGCCAGATGTAGCGGTCAGGCTGGCCAGTATTATCAACCAGTGCCTATGGGACCGCCTCCGGTATCCAGGCCAGAGGATGACGTTGTAAAAGCACTTGGTCTTGTAGCCCTAATAATAGTAATAATAGTGGTGGTGGTAATTGTGCTGGCTGCTGTTCTGTATATCATGGTTATTGATATTTCCGGTCCTAATGTCCAAACCCCTGCTGGTTCCTGGAGTGAAGTTAGTGCTGAATCAAATACCTCTGCAAGGTTGACATTTGGATTCTTTACCACAGACATGGACCCTGATGAATTGGTGATTTATATTTCAGAGAACGGGACCAATGCGGGTAATTTGGTATGGGGCGACGATTATTATGATACGCCCAACAATATGATATGGTCCGCTGGACCACAAGGAACCACTGCCCAATATTTTGATTACAATCCAGCTGGTGAGAGAATAAATTCTGGTGATTACATAACATTGGAAGGCCTGGCTCCAGGCACAACCTATACTGTTGAGGTGTTTTATATTCCCACTGATTCCACAGTATCAATGACTGGAGCAAGCTCATCTTTCATAACCCCAACATAGAAAAAAGTATTAGCAATCACCCTTTCTAACCAAACATGAGCAGGCTCTATCTACTTGGCGGGGAAGATGTGAGAAAACGCAACTCCCAGGACATCATGAAAAGGGCAGTGACAGATGCCGGTTCAGATCCCACCATCCTAATTTTTCCCTGGACCTCCGAGAGAGTGGACAATGAGGGGGAGTATCGTGCGCTCATGACAGAATATTTTATTGATTTGGGGGCAGAGACCATTCAATTTGCAGAACCCTGGGACCCATATGGAGCATTGAAGAAAAAGGCACGCTCATCCCATTTAATCTATCTGCCTGGTGGTAATCCTCAACTTCTCATAGACCGTATGCTTATTTCCCGGGGTGATGAGGTACTGGCAGAATATGATGGGATAATAGTGGGAAACAGTGCTGGTGCATTAGCCCTCTGCAAGAAATATGCTGCCATTGTTGGCCAGGGAGAAGCACATATGACACGCTTTTTCAAGGGATTTGGGGAATTGGACTTTGCTGTTGCGGTGCATTATATGCCAGGTGATGATGACAATAACCATTCGGCAGACAAGGAATTGCTGGATCTTTCTGATAAATCTGCAACCAAAATATATGCTATACCTGAGAATAGCGCAATTATCTACAGCAAGGGAAAACTAGATTTTGATGGGCCAGTGTTTCAGTTTTATCGGGGCAATCGAATGGGTTGTTATTGAGTGTTTGGCACCCTCAATGTTTCTTCAAAATATGATAATAATTTGTCCTCGGATACATGATTAATAGGATTCAATTTCTTATCTGGCTCATAAGATTCCAGTGTCATGTTAACCATGCATGTGTCTCCTGAGGTTTTGTTGAGACCTTCGATATTCACATCCAGAGAAAATAAAACGCCCACGCCTCCTTTGGTGTCTGAAATTTTTTCTATACCATCATACTTGAAATAGCACATATCGCCCTGATGTACTTTCGAGGCGTGAAATGCCTTCTGTTTCCAGCCCCTGGCCTCGAGAATTATTTTCATTTTTTCATAGACAGGACACATCCTATTTCGGGATGTATCAAAGGGCATTCCCATTGTCACGGTGCACGGTTTTAATTTCAAGGTTGTTTTTGGCATATTGATTCCGATACTGCCCAAATAATGGGGTTTAAAAGGGTTTGTCCCTAATTTTTTCGAGATGTGACATTTCAAATAATAAAATGATGATATTCATCCGTGAAATCTCCCATCATCGGAACATTATCAGAAAAGGGCTTGCATGCCGATTTAAAGGACTACCTGGTGCAGCCTGGCGATAAAATTGAATGCCCAGTAGATGGGTTTGTGGCAGACATACTTCGTGATGGGCTGGTCATTGAAATCCAAACACAGAATTTCGGGGCAATGAGGAAGAAACTTACCCATCTATTAGGATATTATCCAGTACATCTGGTTCATCCAATCGCTGTTGAGAGAATGATACTCTGGCAGGACTCCGAAGGAAAGCAAATTAAAAAAAGAAAATCACCTAAAAAGGGCAGGCCAATAGACATATTCAAAGAACTTGTTTATATCAGGGATTTGGTGATGCATCCTAATCTGACCTTTGAAATACTCATGACCAGGGAAGAGGTAATTCGTCGCCAGGACCCTAAAAGAAAAAAATGGAATGGTTGGTATGTCTATGACCGCCGGTTGGTTGAGGTTGTGGAATCAATCACCCTGTCTTCCTATGCAAATTTTAAACGGCTTCTGCCAGATGATTTGCCCATGCCATTTACAAACAAAGAACTGGCAGAGGCTCTCAAATGCCCTTCTCGACATGCCGGTGACATAACCTACACGCTTCGACGCATGGGAGTTGTTCGAGAAGTAGGAAAAAGAAGGAACGCGATCCTTTATTTGTAATTTTTAATAATTATCAATAGAAACCTTTTTTATACTGTTTTATTTCCCCACCTCAAGGTGTAGAGGGATGGACGTTGCACATCATAAAAATAGGAAATTAGTTCTCAAAAATGAGCCGAATATGGCAAATAAAAACATGCCAGATTGGTTTAAAATTGAGATGGAAAACCTTTCCACGAAGCTTGAAAAGCTCAACAATCAGATTGCTAGTATCCCTGCCGACTCCAGCTTGGGCAACTTGAGGGCAATGATGAAGGAAACTGCAAAGGCACTTCAGATAAAGATTGATGAGTTGGATGAGCTCACCCATGTAATGCCAAAGCCACCTACCCACAAAATGACTTCATCCAAGAAGGATTAGAACAGGCCTACAATTTCTCCATTATCATTCATATCTATCTTTTCAGCAGCTGGACGCCTGGGAAGGCCCGGCATTCTCATTATTTCTCCGGCAATTGGAATTATGAATCCTGCACCAGCAGATAATTTCACTTCTCGAATATGAACCTCGAAGTTCCTTGGGGCTCCAAGACGTTTCTTATTATCTGAAAATGAGTACTGGGTCTTGGCAAGGCTCAGTGGTAAATCCCTGAATCCAAGCTCTTCCCAGCGCCTGATGTATTTCTTGGCCACAGGAGAGCAAGTAACGTTTTCTGCCCGGTAAATCTTCTTGGCCAGCATTTCTATTTTTTCCTTGATTCCCATTTCAAGGGGATATGCATAATTGGGCATTTTTTCATCAAGATTGGATATAACAGCTTTTGCAAGTTCCAGGCCTCCTTCGGAACCTCTGGCATGGACCTCGGTTGGCACACATTCTGCACCATAGCTCTGACATAGTTCGATTATGCGTTTTTTCTCGGCTTCCGTGTCATTTCCATGAACATTCAGACATACCACTGGCTTCCATCCGAAATTCTGAATATTCTCAATATGCTGCTTGAGATTAACAAATCCTTTTTCTACGGCTTCGACATTTTCCTTGCCCAGCTCTTTCTTTTTAATGCCACCATGGTACTTCAGGGCCTTGGTTGTGGCTACTATTACTACGGCGGCAATTGGTAGATTGGACTTTCTGCTGAAAATATCAAAGAACTTTTCTGCTCCCAGGTCAGCACCAAAACCTGCTTCGGTGACATAGTAATCTGCAAGATGAAGGCCAAGCCTGGCTGCTATTAACGAGGAAGTGCCATGGGCGATGTTTGCAAAGGGCCCGCCATGGATAATGGCCGGGTCACCCTCTATGGTCTGGACCAGGTTTGGCTTGATGGCATCTTTTAGTAGCACAGCCATTGGACCAGCAGCATTTAAATCTCTACAATAGACCGGGTCACCGTTCACTCCGAAGCCCACAAGTGCATTTCCCAGCATTTCCTTGAGCTCGCTTGGGTTCTTGCACAGGCATAGGATGGCCATTACTTCTGATGCCGCAGTAATATCAAAATGTTCCTCGTCTATCATTCCGCTCTGTCTTCCTCCAAGACCAACAACAACCTTCCGAAGCGAGCGGTCATTCATGTCCATGACCCTTGGCCAGTCTATCCTACGGGAATCTAGATTGAACTTATTTTCAAAATGCATACTATTGTTTATCAGGGCTGAAAGAAGATTGTGAGCCGAGGTTATTGCATGCAAATCCCCTGTAAAATGAAGATTAATGTCCTCCATTGGTAGCACCTGGCTATAACCGCCACCTGCTGCACCGCCCTTGATTCCAAATACCGGACCAAGAGATGGTTCACGCAAACCAACAACAGCATTCTTGCCTAATCGGTTCAGGGCCATTGACAGGCCTATGGCCATTGTGGTTTTTCCTTCACCGGCCGGTGTTGGGCTCATGGCAGTAACAAGAATCATTTTGCCTTTCTTTTTTGAAAGATCCATCTGGTCAACCGCAACCTTGGCCTTGCTGCACCCAAATGGCAAAAGTAAATCCTCCAGTCCCAATTTTGCCCCAATATCTTCTATTGGCTGTAATTTCACTTCCCTGGCTATGTCAATGTCTTCCTTCATAGGCCTGTAACTGGAAAAGCATTAATAAGTTTATTTGACCTTGTCCGGTTGATAATATGACACTAGAGTTTTCAAATAAAGTGGCTGTAGTTACAGGAGCATCCAGGGGCATTGGAAAGGGTATAGCACTTGAGCTGGCAAGGAATGGGGCCAGTATTGCCATTGTTTATAGGTCTGAAGAGGAAAAAGCCAAACAAGTTCAGACAGAGATTGAGGAAATAGGCCAGGAGGCCATGACCATCAAATGCGATGTTTCAAATTCTGGGGATGTGGCCAGACTATATGATGCAGTCATGGACAAGTGGAATCGGGTTGATTTTGTAATAAACAATGCTGGAATACATCAGCATCTGAAGTCCTGGGAATTGTCAGAAGATGACTGGCATAAGGTTTTAGATGTAAATTTGACTGGTGCATTCCTTGTAACAAAAGCTTTCACGCCCCATATGCTGGAGAAGAAAAGTGGCAGAATCGTGCATATTTCATCGTGCGTAGCGTTTACTGGCACAGACCATGAGGTTCATTATGCTGCATCCAAGGGAGGGTTATTCTCACTGACAAAATCTCATGCCCTGGAACTTGCTAGGCATGGAATAAATGTCAATGCAATCGCGCCTGGATACATTGAGACAGATATGCTGGTATTTGATGAGGTTCATCCGCTGGACACTGTGTTGAAAACAATCCCACATCATAGATTGGGACAGCCGGAAGATATTGCCAGGGCAGTGAAGTTCCTTTGCTCCCGGGATTCAGATTACATAACTGGCCAGGTCATTCACGTGAACGGCGGATTGATTATGTACTGAGTTCGACAATAGGCGTTGATTCTCACCAAAAGTTTATATATGAATAATTATTTTCGTTTTATAATCTATTTGTCAAAATAAAATTGTCAAATAGCTCCTGAATGGAGGATTAATGATGGGAAACGTAAATGAAATGAAATTAAGACTGGCAGACCCAGCCGCCCTTGGTGTGTTCGGTCTGAGTATGGCTACCTTGGTGGCCGCCTCACATAAATTGGGACTCACAGAAGGAACTGGTGGACTTTTACCATGGGTGATTTTCCTGGGTGCTTTCGCACAGATAATTGCCTGTAGCGTTGAGTTCAAGAGAGAGAATGTATTCGCAGCCACAGCATTTGGCGCATTTGGTTTATTCTGGTTTGCAATTGGAATGGTTTGGCTTTTACCTGAAATGGGAATAGCTGCAAGCGTTGACCAATTAGGTTTTGCTTTCATTGGCTACCTGATATTCTGTCTCTTCATGACCTATGCAGCAGCATCTATTAACAAGGCATTCTTTGCAGTGTTCTTCTTCATAGACTTCCTGTTCTTATTCCTGATTATGCAGGTTTTCTTTGGAACCCCTGGCTGGTTGGCCGGTATTGCAGAACTTCTAGTTTCTGCCGCAGGTTTCTACACAACCGCTGCCATAGGACTCAAGGGAATAGCTGGCTTCGAGGTTTTGCCACTTGGTGACCCTATACTGGCTATGAAGAAAATAGAATTCTAAATGAATGGCCCTTCGGGGCCTTTTCCTTTCCTTTTTTATATTATTTTAACTTATGAGGAAATCTCCGCAATCTTAATTATAGAAGATTCCATCCCGCTGAATATCAATATACGGTGAGATTATGACTGGCTTTGATTATGACAAGGAATATAAGGAATGGAAATGGAATATCCCAGAACAGTTTAACATGGGCGTGGATTGCGTAGACAAACATGTGGCTGCTGGTAATGGCGACAGGGTTGCTCTCATTTGGGAGAATGAGGCCGGTGATGTGAAGAAGTACACATTTGCCCAGATGAAGGAGGGCAGTGACAAGTTCGGCAATGTTCTACGTAATCTAGGGCTTGGAAAAGGAGACCGGTTCCTGATACGGCTTCCAAACATCCCTGAGTTCCAGATGGCCTTCCTGGGCGGTGTGAAGATAGGAGCTATTCCAATACCATCCTCATGCATGTTCAAACCTCCAGAGGTGGAATATCGTATTACTGATTCATCAGCAAAGATGGCCATATCTGTACCTGATTATGTTTCTGCAATTGATGAGGTTAAGGGCAATTGCCCAACCTTGGAGCATATAATTGTTGTTGGAGAACCTGGCCAGGGACATACTTCCTTCGAAGAATTGATGGGCCAGGCATCTGCGGACCTCACACCAGAGCCAACAGGACCAGAGGACATGGCATTCTTTTGCTACACCTCAGGAACAACAGGTGCCCCAAAGGGTGCTGTTCATTTACACAGATGGACAATTGGAAATGACCCAGATGCATATTACTGGAATAATTATAAAGAAGGAGACATCCTGGGACACACTGGTGACCTTAATTGGATTTTCCCTCTTGGCAATGGATTTTTGTATGCATGGAGACATGGAATGACCAGCTTCATTTTTGATGGAAGGTTCAGTCCAGACAAATGGTTCGACCTTATTCAGAAACACAAGATTACCAACCTGGCCTCTGTGCCAACCTGCTACAGGATGTTCCTTCAGCTTGAGGGGTTCGAGAGCAAGTGGGACCTTAGCTCTCTGAGGCATTGTATCTCTGCCGGAGAACCATTGAATCCCGAGGTTGTTACAGAATGGAAGCGCCTCCTTGGCATTGATATACTGGATGGCATAGGAATGACTGAGTGCATGGTCTATCTTTCCAATATTAGAGATATGAATATCAAGCCAGGTTCATGCGGAAAGCCACAGCCAGGCCATATCTGTGCGGTGGTAGATGAGAATGGTAATCCTTTGGGAGCAAGAGAAGAGGGAACACTGGCAATACGCCAGGATGATCCAGGCCTTCTGAAGGAGTACTGGAACAAGCCAGATAAAACAGCAGAGGCCTTCAAGAATGGATGGTTCCTAACAGGTGACACCCTTTACATCGATGAGGAGGGGTATTACTGGTTCGCAGGTCGTGGTGATGATTTGATAATGACAGCTGGCTATCGTGTATCACCCTTTGACGTTGAAAGTGCGGTTAATGAGCATCCAGCAGTGTTAGAATCTGCTGCAGTTGCATCCCCTGATGATATCAGAGGCGTCATTGTGAAGAGCTTCATTGTCCTTAATCCAGATTTTGAAGCCAGTGATGAACTGGCAGACTCCATTAAGAGCCATTGCAAACAAACAATCGCTGCATATGAATATCCTCGGGCCATTGAATTTGTTGATAGCTTGCCTAAAACACAGAGTGGAAAAACCAAGCGCAAGGTTCTTCGTGAGCAGGAATTGGCCAAGTCAAAAAATTGATTGGCCATAGACAATTTCACGTAAAGCGATAAAAATCATCAGATTTAGGGGCATAATTTCTAGGTGAAATATACCATAATTACGAATAGTGCTTTTATGTACGTGTCTGTGCAGGCTAAGAAATAAATAGTGGAACTAATTCCCCTCCACTAATCCAATCCAAATGCGACCTAAAGAGGGATTTAATGACCGGTGATAACATGTACAAGCCAAATGAGGAATTCGTAGCAAAAGCTCACATAAAGAGCATGGACGAGTACAAGAAAATGTACGATGAATCTATCAATGACCCGGATGGATTCTGGGGCAAGATAGCAGAAGACTTTACATGGTTCAAGAAGTGGGACAAAGTCAGGCAGTTCGACTTCGTAGAGGGCTATATCAAGTTCTTCGAGGGGGGTAAAACCAATATGTCCTATAATTGTCTGGATAGGCATTTGGAAACCAGAGGAGACCAGACAGTATTTCTCTGGGAAGGCAATGAGCCAGGTGAAGACAGGAAGATAACATACAAGGAATTGCACGAAGAAGTGTGCAAGTTCGCCAATGTCCTCAGGAAGAATGGCGTGAAGAAGGGCGATAGAGTCTGCCTGTACATGCAGATGATACCCGAACTTCCAGTTGCCATGTTGGCCTGTGCCAGAATCGGTGCCATTCACTCTGTTGTGTTCGGTGCATTCTCCGCAGATTCCCTCAAAGACAGAATTAATGATTCAACATGCAAGATTCTCGTTACACAAGACACAGCACTCAGGGGCAAGAAACAAGATGTCCCAATGAAGACAAATGCAGACCGCGCTCTTGAAGAATGTCCAAGCATCGAGAAGACATTTGTTGTTCAGCGCACAGGTGTTGAAGTCCCAATGAAAGGCGACCGCGACGTATGGTGGCATGATGAGATGGCAGCAGATGATGTCAAGGGTGAAAGTCCGATAGAGGAAATGGATTCAGAAGATCCACTGTTCATTCTGTACACATCCGGTTCAACAGGAAAGCCAAAGGGCGTTCTGCACACAACTGGCGGTTACATGATATACACAGCAATGACACACAAGTATGTCTTCGACTACCAGGAAGGAGACATCTGGTGGTGCACAGCAGATATTGGCTGGGTTACTGGCCACTCGTATATCGTGTACGGGCCGCTCCTGAACGGCGCAACAAGCGTCATGTTCGAGGGTGTGCCAACCTACCCGGATTACAGCAGGTTCTGGGAAGTTGTTGACAAGTACAAGGTCACTCAGTTCTACACAGCACCAACAGCTATCCGCGCACTTATGAGGGACGGCGACGAGCCAGTCTTGAAAACCTCCAGAAAGAGTCTCAGATTATTGGGAACAGTTGGCGAGCCAATTAACCCAGAGGCATGGAACTGGTACCACAATGTTATCGGTAATGGAAACTGCCCAATTGTGGACACATGGTGGCAGACAGAGACCGGTGGTATTCTTATCACACCATTGCCTGGTGCAACACCAACCAAGCCAGGTTCAGCAACACTACCATTCTTCGGTGTTGAGCCAGCAATAGTTGACGAGCAGGGCAATGAGCTCCCAGGAGCAACAAGCGGTATACTCATACTCAAGGGCGCATGGCCAGGAATCATGAGAAATCTGTATGGAAGCCATGACAGGTTCAAGGAAGTATATTTCAGCATGTTCCCAGGCAACTATTTCACCGGCGACGGTGCAAAGCGTGACGAGGACGGCTATTACTGGATAACAGGCAGAGTTGACGATGTTATCAATGTCAGTGGACACAGAATGGGTACCGCTGAAGTTGAGAGCGCACTTGTTTCCCACCCAGCAGTTGCAGAGGCAGCTGTTGTTGGTTTCCCACATGAAATCAAGGGACAGGGAATCTACTCCTATGTAACTCTGATAAAGGGATACGAGTACACAGATGACCTCAAGAAGGAACTCAGGAACCACGTAAGGGCAGAAATTGGCCCAATAGCAACTCCTGATGAGGTCCACTGGGCACCAGGTCTGCCAAAGACCAGGTCCGGAAAAATCATGAGACGTGT
>DAOVXH010000148.1 GCA_030636255.1 Methanomassiliicoccales archaeon | reverse complement strand
CACATTTCATATGCTGAGTTTTCGGGTCAAATTCAAGGTGCGCCCCACAGGAATTGCATTCAAACTGTTCTTTCACGATAGAGGATTGTGTAGGTGACTAATATAATTTCACTGAACATGTCTCGCCTGAGTCACGTCAGTGATTCAGCTGTGCGGAGGAAAGGCGATGAATAGTTCAGTTAAAGGACTCTCCGCTCAAAGCACAAGCATCCCTGATTAAGATTGAATGGCCCTATCATTAATATTCTCATGTCGTTCAATCCGAAGACTGAAGGGATGCCTCATGCTTTAGCGTAGGGAGTCCTCACAATATGCTTTTATAATCATTCTGCAATATTCGACTGATGCCCAAGGACACCGAGGAAAAATCAGATTCCGGCAAAACAATTAATTTGCACGAGTACCCTATTATTCATAATCCCGACGAAACACCTCTACATCATCTGGTGCATGCCCCCAAGGAAGTTGCCAGGGAGGCATATTTTCATCTTGTTTACAGTGTCAAACCACCATTTTTCAAGTTCTTTGACAAGCTCTCTCACACCCTAAGAAGTTCAATCAAACTTCTCATGGCTCTTGCTGGCTTCCTTATTGTCTACTGGATGCCCCTAGGCCTGGACTATCATGCCCAGGCCGCTCTTGCAATATTTGCAGGTATCGCGCTGCTCTGGACCACCGAGGCAATTCCCATGCCAGTCACTGCATTATTGGTGCCGGTTCTGCTAACTGGCTTTGGCATATTCGGGACAAGTGATGCCCTTCTTCCCTTTGCACATCCGGTTGTCTATCTGATACTGGGCGGCGTGATACTGGCTGCTGCGGTTCACAAGACCGGAATGGACAGGCGCATACTGTATCCATTTCTGATTCGCTCTGGAGGCAAGCCAGATAGGCTATTACTGTACATTATGCTGGTCTCTGCCATTCTGTCCATGTGGATATCAAACACAGCCACAGTGGCGCTTCTTGCACCTTTTGCAATCAGTCTCCCTGCCAAGATTAAGGACAAGGAAGTATCTGCTCGCCTGACCAAGATACTGCTACTTGGAATCGGGTTCGCAGCGGTGATTGGCGGTCTTGGAACCGTAATTGGCTCTGCACCAAATGCTGTGGCATCAGCAATACTGGCCGAGCATGGTGCCTGGACCTTCCTGGACTGGATGATAATTGGTATGCCAACTTCCTTTGTACTTCTGTTCATTACCTGGCGCATCATCATGAGGGTAATTCCCATGCCAGATGTGGATATTGACATAGGATATTTGAAGGATGATTATGCAAAAATGGGCTCCATGTCTGGCGCAGAAAAAAAGACCATGATAATTTTCAGTCTCACAATAATTTTCTGGGTTTCCGGAACCAGCATCGGCCAATGGCTGGGATTCAATTCAAGTTTCATGAGCACAGCCATTGTTGGTTTACTGGCTGCTGTTTCCCTGTTTGTCATGAACATTATCACCTGGGAGGATGCAAGAAATGTTCCCTGGGGTGTATTTCTCATAATCGGCGCCGGTCTTGCCCTGGGAGAGGCCATACTCATCACTGGAGCAGCAGACTGGATTACTGACCAGTTGTTCACTCTGGTCTATGGCCTTCCTCTACTGGCCATTATTCTTGTCATAGGTTTCATAATAGTGATTATTTCAAATTTCCTGAACAATACAGCCAGTGCTGCCATATTCATTCCAATTTTAATGGCCCTGGCAGTTTCAATTAATGTGGATGTTCGTCTGCTGGTACTTCCTATTGCGCTGATTCTCTCGCTGTCATTCATAACACCTATCGGCACGCCGCCTATAACCCTCATGTACTCCCTGGAAAGAGTTTCAAGAAAGGAACTGGCCAAGATAGGTATTCTCATTACAATTCCTGCTGTTTTTATCTGCATATTCATGGTTATGCTTTTGAATAATTTGGGGTTAATTTGAGGCAAAACTATATTATTTGACCAGGTTGTATCTGTCTCAATGGCCGAGAAAAGTAGAAGAAGAAAGAAGACAAAGGGAGAGCGTTCCGGAGCCCTTGGATTTGTAATGCCATTGATTCTAGGTCTGATTTCTCTATTTCTCCTGTTTGATATGGACTATGATATTCTGCCCTTTATGAATATCGGCGGCACATCAGAACCGCTTCATACTGGCTTGCTTGTCCTGGTGGTAATTGCCTTCATCTGGTTTGCTTTAAGGTTCCTTGGATTCCTTCTGGAGCTTGTGGCAGGCCCAAAGATGGGCAGTTATGCAATGGTTCGCTCAAGCTGGAAAACAGTCAGCTACACAATTTGGGCTGTTGTTCTGACCTTCATATTCTTCTTTTTCATGGGCGGTGGAGATTCATTGGTACTGAGCATAGGTCTCATTGGAGCTGCACTGGCCTTTGTTCTACAGAAACCTCTACTAAACATGCTGGGGTGGATGTTCATTTCCTACAATCGCATGTTCAAGATAGGTGACAGGATAGCTATTGGCGAAGTGAAGGGCTATGTTACAGACATAAATCTCATGCACACTGATGTCTATGAAATGGAAGGTTGGATGAAAGGAGAAACATTCACTGGCCGTATCTCCCAGATACCCAATGGAATGATATTCGACGGCGCTGTTAATAATTACACCAGAGACTCACCATATATCTGGGATGAAGTAGGAAACCTAGTCACATACGAGAGCAATATTGACAGAGCAAAACAGCATATGCTGGACGCTGCAAATGGCGTTGTTGGAGAACTTATGACAAAGAAACACGAGGCATACAGAAAGCGCCTTGAACTCCATGACCTTGACCGCACCCTGCCAAACCAGCCAACAATTAGGATGGAACTGGCAGACTCCGGCGTGAACCTGTATGTTGTTTACTGGGCCTGCGCCGAGGAACGCAGACAAGTAAAATCACTTATTGTCGAGGCAATCTGGCGGAAGTTCATGAATGACTCTGAGGTGGAAATCGCCTATCCACATATGCAACTTGTTCAGCAAGAAAAGTGATATTATGAAGGAACTGGCAGCCCTGAAGATGGTTGAACAGAAATCACGGTTCATGGCTCATTTATATCAACTGGATTCACCTGAGGAAGAAGAAAAAATCCTGAAACTGCATCGTCGCAAGTACAAGAAGGCCAATCATCATTGTTTTGCAATAAGTTTTTCAGATCAAAAAAAGGCCAAGGATGATGGCGAAGTCGGTCATCCAGGCCGGGTCCTTGCAGAAATTTTGAACAAGCATGACCTGAACAGCCACATGCTAATTGTGTCAAGAATTTTCGGTGGCATAAAGCTAGGCGTAGGCGGTGTTTCACGGGCCTTCAGGGAAGCTGGCCAGGCAGTTGTTGAGTCTTTGGAAACTGATAAATAGCCCAGCCCTATCAAGATACTCAATGACAGCCAATCAATTTTTCTGGATGGCCCTTATTGTGGGAATCGGCGGTTTCATTGGTGCGGTACTGCGTTTCAGCCTCCATACTGCTGTTCCGGCAGACAGGTTCCCCTGGGGTACACTGGCAGTCAATATTATTGGCAGTTTTATTCTGGGGTACATGTTCTTTGCCTTCATGTTCAATGGTCAGCTATCTGATGAATGGCGCGCTTTTTTGGGTATCGGAATTCTCGGGGCCTTCACAACAATGAGCACCTTCAGTGTAGAGACAATGGCACTTTTTCAAGATAATGAGACAGCAAAGGCAATGGGCAATATATTGCTGAATGTTGGCGGAAGTCTGGCTGCTGTTTGGCTGGCCAGTGTTTTTGTTCAGTATTTTGCCAATGCATCAGGATAATGAGGTCCTTGCGCCGTACATGTGCTTTGCTATCTTCTTCATGCTCTCTGAATCAATACCAGCTTCCTTTCCATCCACCATGAGTTTTTTCAGGCTCTTTTTGTATCTTATATTGGTGGTCTTCACAAGCTTCTTGATATCTGAAAGATAGGCAACCCTAAGTTCCCTCTTGAAGCATCTTATTGCAATATGCTGTTCCTCTACCCAGATATATCTAATTTCCGACTCATTGTCCTTTCTTTCTTCTCCCAATCTTGTGAATAACTGAACCCATCTCTCAGGGGGCCTTTCAGAAAACTTAAAATAAAAATGATAATATCTTTCATCCTCTTCTGGCTTATAGCTCTTCTTCATGTCTATTCCGGTTATTTTGATGATTCCGGGAGCATCATCTTCCTCGTTGATATTGTCACGGACAGGTGTTAAACACATGGCCTCTATGGGTTGGTCAGTATCTGTCATCATATGTTTGAAAAAGTGCAAAAGCATATGATTTTTCAGAGGATATTTTTTACTGGCTAGTCTTACATAGTCCCTGTATTTGAGCTTTCTATGAACTATACCATCGGCCTTTCTCAAGATGACCCATGGTTCTTCTAATATCTCGCCGTTTTGGCCCTTTCTTTCCTTTATGAACAGATCTGCTGTTGCCATGAGTTTCACCTGGTATATTCAACAGGCGGCAATATTTGCCCTTTTCACAGCAACAGGTCTATCCACATGTATGGCATTGTAATTTCTTCTCTTGACAAATCTCTCAGGTTCTTTTACCAGCAAGTAGGTACTGCCTACAGCCATAGCTATGCCAACGGCAAATGCCACACCTATCAGTAGGGATGTTGGATAAAATTCAAGATAACTACTTCCAATTAAATTGAATATCACTGCAAATCCCAGGACCACGGAGAATACCAGACGCTCGGAGCTACCCATGTTCATTTTTTTCACCTTAATACAATATTGTCACAGGCACTAATACCCCTTTCTCTCCAATTATCATGGGAGATTATAAATTTTGAATTTAAGATATGGAATTATCCATTTCTTGTTCTTTTTCTAAGACATGGAGCTGATTCTCTGATACCTGGTGGACTT
>DAOVXH010000020.1 GCA_030636255.1 Methanomassiliicoccales archaeon | reverse complement strand
TACCCATCAGCAACAGGTGAAAATGCCTTTGATTCATTGCTAGGGTTAGGAGTGAATTGGATTGCAGAATACCAGGCAACATCGCCCTTTGTTGCAGATTACAGCGACTTGACACAGGTGGACATGTCAGAAGGCAATGCATACTGGGTTCATGTAGATGCATTGACTGTATGGACTGTAAACCCATAGGCCAGCGAAATAAATGAGGGCCTTCGGGCTCTCTAATATTTTCTTTGTTTAATCAGGCCATAACAGAGATATATATAAATCATAGAAAAGCCTAGTTGGAAACAATGGCAGAGGACGAAATTGGTAGCGTAAATGATAAAGATAGCTTGCTCCATATTATGATAGTATCATTAGCCATTCTATTCTTTTTCCAGGGGGCCAGGGAACTTATCGGTTCCACCTATAACTCCAACCTTTCCACAATGGCCATTAATATTTCTGTTTTAGCTGTGGTGGGCTTCCTGTCACCGGCCCTTTACCCAATAGTCCTCAAGAGATTGAACCAGAAATATGTAATGTTGATATCTGGCATTCTTGTTGCCATATCCAGACTTATGCTGTCCTGTGATCCAGGGGCTGGCCTGTATCATGCAACATCCTTTGTCCTTGTATCCTCTGCATTGATTTTCATTATTTCCCTGTCATATCTTGTTCCAGGCGATTTGGGCTTGCGCGGCCTTATCCATATAATCACCACTGCAACACTCATTGCAATATGTCTGGACATGGCATTACGTGCAATTGGTGGCAGCTTTGACATATCCATTTACGGGTTCACCGAGCTAAGGGATACCTCTTTGATAATTGCAGCCCCACTGGCACTGATGTTTCTTTATGGGGTTATGCGATTTTATTCCATGTCAAAAACCATTCAAATCACCGAAACCAGGCAATACCAGAAGCAGCCGCTATTCGGCATAGGTATAGGACTGCTCCTGTTCATTTACATGACCTTCTCCGGCTATCCAAATTGCAATGCTGGCTGGACATCTATGGTACCAATATTTAGCTATTTAATTACAGTAGTTTCCCTCTTTGTGTTCATTATTTTATACTATTTGCCAGCAGGTCGCAGTTTCATGTTGAGCGAGCTAGGTCTGCTGATATTTGAGATTATCCTGGCCATAACCTTCATAATGTTAATCCTGGACCCAACAGGAATTATTTCTGGGGCCCTATTGTCTGCCAGCATACTTCCACTGGCTGTTCTTTTCTACAATAGTCTAAACAATTTTCTCATTCCAAACGAAGGTAAAAATCGTGTTTCAGTAAATGTGTTTCTGACTGGTTTTGTATTTGTAATGCTGGTCTTCATGTCTGTGCTGACACTCACATGGGCACATGTGCCTGGAACCGCCGCCCTAAAGGATAAGATTAGCATTTTGGCATTGTCCGCCGCCCTGGCCAGCATACTATTCACTCACATATCCTACAGAATTGGCATGCGTTCCAGGCCAGATACGGCAAGTTATATCCCCATTAATCCACGCCCAATTATTGTAATATTCTGCATACTGGCATTAATATGTACAGCTGGCTTTCCAATAGTATATTCTGACGGGGTGCGTACCATTACCACAGGGGATACTGGCAATATAACTGTCATGACCTACAATATTCATCAGGGCTATGGAATGGATGGAATTTTGGATCCCTGGGAGATATTGAACTCCATTAGGGAAGTCAACCCGGATATACTGGTGCTTCAGGAATCCGAGACCAATAGACTAACCAGTATGAATGTGGACATCCTTAATTGGCTGGCATATAAACTTGAAATGCATGTGTATTCTGGCCCTTCCGCAGGAGAACAGATTTATGGTCTGGCACTTCTTTCAAAATACGAGATAAATGAAAGCAGTCTCTATTATCTGGAAAGTATTGAAGACCAGAGGGTATGGTTCAGATGCCAGGTGAACATTGGCTCAGAAACCCTGGCCGTTTACGGAATCCATGTGGGTCTAAGCCCGGCAGACAGAACATCCCAATCCAATGAGGTTATTGAAAGGCTGGCCAATGAGACAATGCCGTTCATCATCATGGGAGATTTCAATACCTGGCCCAATGAAACAATCTACAGCAACCTTACTGGAATAATGCATGATGCCTGGCTATTGACTGGACACGAACTCAATGGCCCATCAACCTATACCTTCGAGTCCATTGACCGTTACGAAAGAATAGATTATATTTTCGTGTCTTATGAACTGGTTGCCAGTGTAATTTCATGCCATGTTATGACTGGCCAGATGGGTTCTGACCATCTTCCAGTTTGGGCAGAATTGAATATTGGATGATTTCACCGATTAGATTATTACTCTCCATGCATTTCCCCTGCCTGGAGAGAAATAAGTGGGAACAATAGAGTTATTGTTAGCCATCATAGTATTTACTTTGCTGGGCTGCATTGTCGGAATTATTACCGGGCTAGTGCCAGGCATTCATGTGAACAATGTGGCTTACATGATTCTAGCCTCCCAGTCCATGATAGTGTCCATGGCCATCTGGGCCTTTGGTTGGGCATTGCCCAGCAATCTGGAATTAATGATTATAGTCTGCTGCCTGGTTATTGGAAATGTCATAACCCACACCTTCCTTGATTTTATTCCGTCTGTGTTTCTTGGCGCTCCAGAGGGAGAGACTGCCTTGTCATTATTGCCTGGCCATAGAATGATGCTGGCAGGCCGCGGCTATGAAGCAGTCAAGTGCTCGGTTATAGGCAGTTTTGGAGCGGTTCTTGGCGCACTAGCCCTACTAATTCCCATGCGTTTGATAATCGGCAGCCCAATCAATGCCTACGATGCCCTTGCAGCCTGGATGCATTTGTTACTTCTGGGCATCAGCATTTTCCTCATAATGACAGAGATAGCCAGACCAGGTGATGTTTCCAGAAAAAGTAAATTTGAGATGAAAGGACATTGTTTGCTTGGGCAGATAAACATCGAACAAGTAACGCATGATGGCCAGGAAGTTTTAGAACTCTCAAATTTGGATGCTGGAACAGAAGAAATGGTTGCATTGAAAGCCACAATTATTAACAAATTTTCCGATGCTGGCTCAAGATTTTATCTTCTTAAAGATGGTAATAATCAGGTGCTTCTGGAGGCCCTGGGCCAGCCATTGGTAGAACCAGAAATAGACGAACAAATAATTGCCATTGGCTCAATAATACCAATTCTTACCTGGAAGGACCATCTGAAAAAACGGGCACTAGCTGCCGGTGTATTTTTACTGTCAGGCCTATTGGGAATCGCTCTTCTTTCAACCCCAGGAATGGCATCTCGAAATATTTTCCTCATAGAGATTTCAAGTCTGGACCCCAGCACAGTTCTTTTGTTTCCGCTTTTTACCGGGCTATTTGGATTATCAACATTGCTAATGAGTATGATGGATTCTCCGGAGATTCCGGAGCAAGATTTGAGCAGGACAAAGGTAAGATTAAGCCTGAAACAGCAGTTCAAAGCAATAATGTCCGGCACCATTGCCAGTACTGCCTCCTGGTTCCCAGGAGTATCGGCAGCCATTTCAACAATAATTTCGGTGTTCCTGCACAAGTCAAATGACGATGCCGCAGAGGGCAAGGCCAATGAGACAGAAACTCAAGAATTTTTAGTTTCAGTATCAGCAGTTAACACATCAGTTGCCCTGTTCAATCTAATGGCTCTGTTTGTAATATTAAAATCCAAGAGCTGGGCAATGAAGGCCGTGGAAGGCATAATAGCTAACAATCTGACAGAGTGGGAACCTCTGGGCAATGTGCCTATGGCAATGTCTTCGCTATTGTTGGCAGCCCTGATAGCTGCCCTTGTGTCCATACCCCTGGCCCTGTTCTTTGGAAAAATATTTGCAAAATACTGCTCAAAGATTAATTATACAATGCTGGTGAGAACCGTAATAGTTTTCTTGCTGGCAATGATAATTTTATTCTCTGGCGTTCTGGGTTTAGTTATACTGGCCATAGCAACCTGCGTTGGAATGATACCGCCATTAATCGGAGTAAAAAGAGTTCATTTAATGGGCTGCCTGATAGTACCAGTTATTTTGTTTTTCATTTGAGCTTGGCACAGAAAGCATCCAGTTTAGCTTCCCATCCTTCCTGAAGGCCCTCAGCATTATCTACATCACCTTCCATGCGGAAGTCCACTTCTGCAACCTTCACCATGTTTTTCTTGGTAAGGAGCTTTTCCATTTTCTTGAGCCAGTTCCTTTTCTTCATTGCATGGGTGTTGATTATGCCGTATTTCTTGCCGTCCATGTTCTGAAGATTTTTCATGAATGCCATCATATTTTTTTGAAGACGAAAAGCTTCTGCAGCAGATGAAAACACATAAAAATCAGCTTCTGGCATTGCTGCGGGATTTGCCTCATCTGTCTTGAATATCTGCACTTCTCCTTGCAGCTTTTCAGCCAGATAATCAACTATTTTTTTGTTGTTCCCAAACCTTGTCCAGTAAATTATGACGAATCTCATACTGTCACCACAGAGACATTCTAACACAAGTATAAAGAACCAATCAAACGAAGCAAAGAACAGCAGTTTTCATATAGTTGTCCAGGAATCACCACTCATGAGGTTCATTGCGAATCTCCTTGTGGGGATGATGGTAATACTAGCAGCATTAGCTTTCAGTTCGCCTGCTGCCGATGCTGCGCCTGGAGAGGTTATAATCATCAATGAAATAATGTACGACTCCCTGTCAATCGAACTGGAAGGGGAATGGGTGGAGCTTCACAATCCCACCACCCAAGCAGTGAACATGAACAACTGGTCTTTGCTGGACCAGGATGGGGATGATTTACTGGCCGGCATTGTGGACTTTACCTTTCCAGACCTTGATTTCCCTGCAGGCGGGTATGCATTGATCCACACAGGCCAGGGAACCAATAGTACAGCCTTCGTAAACGGAAAGGCAGATTTTTTCATGTGGAAATCTACATCTATCTGGTCTCCAACAGGGGATGACTGTCTGCTGACCAATGGTACTGGCTCCAGCATTGATTTTGTATCATATGGCCAGTGGAACGGCACTTCCACAGATTCCCTGCCTGTTGACATAATCCGCATTCATACAAATGCCAGCGCAGAGGAAGGCTTCACAGTTGCCCTTTCAGATGGCCAGTTCAAGGAATCTGTACCAACGCCCCTGGAATCCAATGGACATGATATTGCACCAGCACTTCTCATAACAGAGGTTTATTACGATACCTGGGGGGAGAATGAATACGCAGTTATCTACAATCCCACTGCCAACCTAGTAAACATTTCCTATTGGTATTTCACTGATGGAGACGGTGTGGTGGTATTTCCATCTGGCACTGTTATTGACCCTGCCAAGACATTGATTGTTGCCCAGAACTCCACCAATTATCAGGCAGCGGTGCTGGATGTTCCAGACTTTGAATATTACAATATTGATTCCAATATTCAAGATATGATTATTATGGATTATGAGCCTTCACTGGCAAATGATAAGGGCCAGGCACTTTTATTTAATTCATTCAGAACCCAGATTGATGCATTTGTGTATGGAGATTCAGACTATGATGGTGGGGGATGGGACTCAGAACCAGCACCGGACCTTAAGCAGGGAAAAATTGCTAAGAGGCAATTCAATGGCACTTATGTTGATACAAACATTTCAGCAGACTGGCTCAGTCTACGCCCCTATGTTATAGGCCAATCATCATTCCAATCTCCGATATTTTCAGGCATAAGCCCAATGTGGCTCTTCAGCTCTCCAGATTCAAGTTTCGATGCAATTTCCGAGGCATTGGATAATGCAACCCAATCTATTTGCCTGAACCTGTACGAATTCATCAATACCAGGCTGGCTGACCAATTACTGGATGCCATATCTCGGGGTGCGGATGTGCGTCTGTTCCTCGAGGGCTCTCCAGTAGGAGGAATGAATGAAACTCAACTCTACATTGCCCGGCAGATAGTTGAGGCAGGCGGTTCTGTCCGCATACTAACAAATGACCATGACAATGACATTCATGCCAGATATGATTTTAATCATGGAAAATACGCTGTCATAGACGACAAGATTTTACTAATAATGTCAGAGAACTGGGGCTGGACCGGAGTTCCGCTTACAGGACAGTTCGGCAATCGTGGCTGGGGCGCAGCAATTAGCGATACTGGACTGGCAGAATACTTCAAGGATGTTTTTGAAGAGGACTGGAATCCGCTCCGGGCCGATAGTGTGTCTTTTGACTCTGACCATGAAAAATGGAATGATGGCCATAATTGGTCCAGGGAAGGAACAGAATCCCCAAGCCACTTCAATTCCAGATATGTAATTTCACAGTCTCAGATTACTCCGGTGATTTCTCCAGATACCTCATTATCTGACCAGACCATACTTGGAATGCTGGAATCTGCCCAGGAAAGAATTTGTGTGGAAGAATTTTACATCTACAAGCACTGGGGAGACAGGGCAACTGGCACAATAACAGAAACACCCAATCTTTACCTGGAGGCGGTGATTGACGCAGCAAGGCGGGGCTGTGAAGTTAGAATTTTGTTGGATTCCACATATTACAATATTGAATCAGGTGACCCAATAGATAATGATGATACAGTTGAATATGTCAATGAAATCGCAATTGCCGAAGACCTTGATATGGAAGCCAAGTTGGTAAACCTGGTAGAGCATGATTTCGTGAAAATTCACAATAAAGGAATGATTGTTGATGATAAAGTGCTCATATCCAGCATCAATTGGAACCTTAATTCGGCCACAGCAAACCGAGAGACTGGAGTAATAATTCAGAACCAGGAGGCAGCTAACTTTTTCACTGATATATTTGATTATGACTGGAAGGATGATACAACACCCCCCTATGCCCATTTTTCTTACGAGCCAGCATATCAGATCAATTCCACTGTTCAATTCAATTCCAACACTTCTTTTGACAATGTAGGAATAGTAAATTACACATGGTCCCTGGATGACCAGCCACTGTCCCGGGATGCAAACCTAACCCACAATTTCACCCAGGCAGGATTATGCCGCCTTAACCTGACAGTTGAAGATGCCTGGAACAATAAGGGCTGGGTTGAGCACACAATTAACATAACAATCAGTGAAACAGACGGTGTGCTAGATGACGGCTCTGGAACCGACAATACAAACGAGACATCTGATTTGCCCTCTGATGATAATTCCATAGCCAGGACAGTGGCTGTTCTGCTTCTTGTGCCTTTATTCATTTTCATTGCAGTGGTATATGTATTGAGAATTCGAAACCGCTAATTTTTAATATTCGATTATACAATAATCTGCCATGGAGAAAGATCCCGAAGCAATAAAGATGAGAGGCTCATTATTGCTTATATGCAAATCATGGGGATACAGAGGGGCCACAAGGGAAATATTTTACAAAAATATCAAGGGCCTCAATTACCATTATATGAAAGAGATATTAACTTCCCTTGAAGTGAGTGGCTATGTCACACTTGAATGGGTGGACCCAGATCGTTTTAATGCCTATATCACACCTGAAGGCGAGGCATATTTGGATAAGTGGCTTGCAGATCTTCAACTTCCGTAGTGTTCCATCCATAGAACTAAATAACAAATGATTTTTCTGAACCCTCATGCGCATAGCGGTACTCAACAAGGACAAATGCCAATCAAAGAGATGCAATCAGGAATGTATTTCTTACTGCCCCAGGGTCCGCTCCGGCGATGAAACCATTATCATGGGTGAGAAAGGTAAACCAGTCATAACCGAAGCACTATGCGTAGGGTGCGGAATATGCGTTCACAAATGTCCCTTTGGTGCAATTCAAATAATTAATTTAGCCCATGAATTGGAAGGAGAACTTGTTCAGCAGTATGGCAAGAACGGGTTTAGATTATACCGCCTGCCAGTGCCCAGGGCCGGAGAGGTGGTGGGCATACTGGGACCAAACGGTATCGGAAAAACAACAGCATTCAAGATTCTCACAGGCCAGGAGATACCCAATCTTGGAAATTATGAGGAAGAGCCAACCTGGGAGCCTGTGCTGGAGAAATATGCTGGCTCAGAACTGTTCAATCATCTTGAGAAGGTTGCAGATGGTAAAATAACCTCATCATTCAAGCCCCAGTATGTTGACATGCTTCCCAGGGTTCACAAAGGTAAAGTTCGAGAATTACTGGAAAAGGTAGACGATAATGGCCAGCTTGATGAAATTGCCCAGGAACTGGACATGGTCTCGGTTGTTGACAGGGAACTGGCCGAGCTATCTGGTGGGGAGCTTCAGAGAGTAGCCATAGCTGCCAGTGTGCTGAAAGAGGCAGATTTATATTACTTTGACGAGCCCTCATCCTACCTGGACATATACCAGAGACTAAATGTAGCAAAGGTTATCCAGCGAATTGCCGAGACAAAGCGGGTAATGGTTATTGAGCATGACCTGGCAGTCCTTGATTTTCTAACTGACACGGTTCATTTAATGTATGGCTCTGAAGGCGCATATGGTGTTCTGGCCCAGCCCCGAACAGTGCGAAATGGAATTAACACCTATCTGGACGGCTTCCTGAAAGAGGAAAATGTCCGCATAAGGGACAAGAGCATTAAATTTGAGACACGGGCTCCACGGGAGGACTGGGCATCTGTAGAACTTGTGAGCTTTGGGCAGTTGAAAAAGTCATTTGAAAACTTTTCATTGACCACTGAACCTGGCGCTATTAAAGCAGGCGAAGTTGTTGGAATAGTAGGTCCAAATGCCACTGGAAAAACCACCTTTGTCAAAATACTGGCCGATGAGATATCTCCTGATGAGGGAGATGTGGATGCAGACGTAAAGGTCAGTTACAAACCACAATACATTGAGCCCACCTTTGAGGGCACGGTGAATGAGCTTCTCATGACTGAACTTGGTGGACAATCAGCATCTGGCTTTTTCAAGGCCGAGATTGCCGCCCCCCTAAACCTTGAGCCAATAATGAACCGGGAGCTACCATCCCTATCTGGCGGAGAATTGCAGAGAACTGCAATAGCACTGGCACTTGCCAGGGAAGCAGATATTTACCTTATTGACGAGCCATCGGCATACCTTGACTCAAACCAGAGAATGGAGGCTGCCAGAACCATTCGAAGGGTAATGGAAAAGACCGGAAGAAGCGGAATGATAGTTGACCATGACGTTTATTTCATTGACATGGTATCTGACTCAATAATGGTGTTCAGTGGCGAGCCTTCCGAGACTGGCCTTGGAGAAGGGCCCTTTGGAATGCGCAAGGGCATGAACATGTTCCTCAAGAACGTGGACATCACATTCAGACGGGACAATGACACCAATCGTCCCAGAATAAATAAAAAGGATTCAAGGCTGGACAGGGAGCAGAAATCCAGTGGTGAATTCTACTACACTGGCTAATTGATTTTATGAAGGAGATGACAAAATGAAACACATGCATTACACGGAAGTTGCAGAGGAAATTCCCGCGGAAGAGGGAGTGAAGGACACAACCATACGCTGGCTTATCTCAGATAAAGACGGAGCAGAGAACTTTGCAATGCGGGTGTTCACGGTTCAACCAGGTGGAAACACTCCACATCACCAGCATGACTGGGAGCATGAGATATTTATTCTTGAAGGCCAGGGCATTCTGCGGTCTGGCGATATCAAAAAACCACTCAAACCAGGAGATTTCATCTTTGTCAAGCCAATGGAATGGCATCAGATGATAAATGAGTCTGATGAGATATTCAGGGTTATCTGCCTGATTCCGTACAAGAAATAGTTGTTAGTTGGCAGTTTACAGATGTTAGTATTTGATGGTATTTTATACAGTATTAAATACCCTGGCCCAACTTACAACTAATTACTAACAACTTACAACTAACCACCAGCAACCTGCCTCTCCCAATCTTTTATATATAACCAACTTTTCCCCCAGGCTACATGGGTAACATAAGGCCAACATACATCAAAAGAGTCGCAATCGAGCTGGTAAAGAGATATCCAGACAAGTTTAACGATGACTTTCAACACAATAAGATTATGGTTGCTGCGGTTACGGACATCACTGACATAAGGATGCGTAATCGTGTAGCCGGATACCTGACCACCTTCAGAAAGTACTACGAAGCATAATAGGTTCCCGGGACTGTAATCTTACAGTCTGGGTAAGAACTTTTTAAGAGCTTTATTTGTGGAGCAGGTTCACCTAAGGAGAAAAAATGACAATTCCAGCAATTGAAGTAAAAGATCTCAACAGGACCTTCAAGACCAAGGCGGTCAAAAAGAAAGCCAAGGCCGAGATAGTTGACGCTCTTAAGGATGTAAATCTCACCATCAATGAGGGAGAGCTATTTGGTTTGCTGGGTCCCAATGGCGCAGGTAAGACCACGCTCATAAAGATTCTCTGTACATTGCTTCTGCCAAGTTCCGGTGAGGCAAAGGTTCTTGGGCATGATGTTGAGGCCGAGTCCCACAAGATAAGGCATAAGATAAACATGGTATCTGGCGGAGAAACTTCTGGTTACGGCCTACTAACTGTTCGTGAGAATCTCTGGCTATTCTCTCAGCTCTATGGTATGCCAAACAAAATTGCAAAGGAACGAATAGATGCTTTGCTGGGGGTAATGGAGCTTGAGCACAAGAAGGATTCCAAGATTCGAACATTATCAACAGGTCTGAGGCAGAAGGCCAATATAGTTAGGGGCTTCATGACAAATCCTTCGCTGATATTCCTTGATGAACCAACACTTGGTCTGGATGTTAATGCTTCCCGTTTGATACGTGATTTCATAAAGAACTGGATTAAGGAAAAGGAAGGCCGCACTGTCCTGCTTACGACCCATTACATGATGGAAGCTGACGAGCTGTGCGACAGGGTTGCAATAATTAATGATGGAAAGCTACTGGCTTGCGATACTCCGGCCAATCTCAAGAAATTGATAAATCAAGACACCACCATTAAACTGGAGATAAGGCGTGTTCAGGATCTTAGCGCGTTCCAGGAAATACCCGGTGTCAGGAGCTTCACACATGACCACAATATCACTGCTGGCATAACCAAGTTGAAGTTCATATTAGACGATGATGCAATAGTTGCAGACATAGTTGCTGCCGTTCCAAAGAGCGGTTCAAAGATAGTGAGCGTGGAAAAGACCGAGCCAACACTGGAGGATGTATTTGTCACTCTGGTGGGAAGGGGGCTCACAAATGATATTTGATGATTATGAAAAACCCTCCTGGCTCATGATGAACCTAAGGGCGGTATTAGGTAGAGCATATCCAAGGGTAATAGGAGTGAACAGGGAGCCTTCCTGGCTATTCTTTGAAACATTTCTTCCACTGCTTACTGTGGCAGCCTATGTTTATCTCTACAAGGCACTGGACGCACCTTCGCAATACATAGGGTATGTAATAGTCGGCGGCGCAATGACAGCCTACTGGATGAACGTTCTCTGGCATATGGCAGCCCAGATTTTTTGGGAAAAGGAAATAGGAAATTTAGAACTATACATGATTGCCCCAATATCCAGAATGGCAATACTTGGAGGCATGGCCCTGGGTGGTATGTTCACATGCACTGTAAGAGCAGTCTCCACTATACTGGTTGGCGTTCTATTATTCAATGTCACACTATCATTGCCTAACCCGCTAATGTTCATTGGAATATTCATATTCACCATGATAGCCCTCTATGGAATGGGCATGATGTTCGCATCATTGTACATGCTCTGGGGAAGGCAGGCTGTGCACATGTCTAACCTTATGACCGAACCAATTTACTTGGTATCTGGCTTTTGGTTTCCAATCAAAGCCTTTCAGGCAGATGGAATACTCGGTGCCAGCAAGGGATTCTGGCTAGGCGCAGCAGCCTCATTGGTCCCTATAACTCTTGGCCTTGATGGAATGCGTCAGTGCCTGTTTCCTGGCACAAATGACGGCTTCCTGCCCCTGTGGGTTGAACTGATAGCACTCATGATACTTTCAGTGATATTCATGATATTAGCCAAATTAACTCTCGACTATATGGAAAAATTAGGAAAACAAGAAGGGAGGCTGACATTGAGATGGCAATAAAAGAGAGCATTCAGAGCAATTTCCAGACAATGAAATGGTCTGCCTGGCTAGGATGGCAGATGGAAAGCAATTGGACCAATCCTTTCAAGTTCCTGGTATACACAATCGCAAGACCAATAGCCAGCTCTCTGATTCTGGTTGTAATGTACCTGATAATTACCGGAGGCATTACCTATACCGACCAGTTCCATTACATTTATGTCAGCAATGCATTCTTCATGTACGTATTTTGGGTGCTTTTTGGCATAACCTGGGTGATTCATGACGATAGAGAACATTTTCAGACAATGAAATACATCTACATTTCACCATCAAATTATTTCTCATACATGATAGGCCGCAGCATAAGCAAGATAATAATCACCACATTCTCCATATTCATAACTCTGGGCTTTGGAGTTCTATTTCTGGATATTCCGCTTTCCCTGACTGCGGTTAATTGGCCTCTATTCTTGCTTGTTATGGTTATCGGTTTACTATCGCTAATATCATTTGGCCTTGCACTGGCAGGCGTGTCCTTCCTGACTGCAAAGCACTCTGGCGGTGTTAATGAGAGCATTGCCGGCATATTCTACCTGTTCTGTGGCGTGGTCTTTCCAGTGCATATATTACCAGTATGGGCCGTCGTCTTTTCCAAAATATTGCCAATAACATACTGGCTGGAGCTTGTTCGAAGGTCATTGAACCTTGGTGTAGGAGTTGATACAGCACTGGCTGGCACTTCAACAGAAACAAGCTTAATCATACTCTGTGTCAGCACAATCATATTCACAATAATCGCATTCAGTATTTTTTTCCTGGGCGATCATCTGGCACGCAAGAAAGGACTCATAGACATGACCACGGCTTATTGAGGATCATTCGTCTGGTTGGGCAAACTCTCCCATCTGCTCCATAATATCCTGCCGCGTCTCCCGAATGGTCGGTCTGAATTGTCTGGCAACTTCCAACTCCGACAAATCTATCTCGGCCTTGACTATGCCCTCAATGAATGGCTTTCCGCCGGCCTGGACATTTCCCCTTGGGCCAATAATTTGATTGCCACCCCAGAATGTCATGTTCTGCTCTGTTCCTATTAGGTTGGCGTATGCCACGAAGGTAGTATTTTCAATAGCTCTGGCCAACAATATCTTCTCGAAGTATTCTCTGGTCACCGAGGGCGAGGCACTGATGCACACAATTATGTCAGCACCTTCCAGAGCATAGACCTTGGAAATTTCTGGAAAGAAAATGTCAAAGCAGATTTCCACGCCCATTTTTCCAACAGGCGTATCAAAAATCGGCATTTTATTGCCCCTGGCGAAGTAAAGTTCTTCCTCAAAAGGTCCAAAGTTTGCCAGGACCATTTTTCTGTATGTTTCCGGAGGCGCATCCGGCTCCACCACAAGTGCGGAATTGAAAAGCAAGCCAGTATGCTCCGGGTCCTTTTCGGGCATCCCCATAACAAGCCACCGTTCATTGTCCTTGGCAAGTTCCACCAGCTTCTGAACCGAGGGGCCGTCAAGGTCCTCTGCCATTTCATTTAAGCGGTCTCGAAGTGTATAGCCAGTTAGAAACATCTCTGGAAATACTATCACTTCTGCGTCTGTACTCTTAATGGCGCGCTCCACAATCTCCAGGTTATGGGCCTTGTCACCCAGCTTTGGCTGCATCTGGACCAGGGCAATTCTTGACATAGGCACATGATGGAATTTCAGCCTAATATTGCTTTGGTCGGCATTGTTCATTGTGTCAAGAAAACATTGGCTGTTTATTATATAGAGTATATTAGCCCGCCCCAGTAGGTTTTCCCCCCGCCCAACTTCTGCGCTGGCTTGTCCCATCCCCCACTCACCTGCTCGAAGTTGTTTTTTCCGATTATCAATAAAAGTTTGCCCCTACCCATCCACTGGATTTTCCCCCCCACCATGCTCCTTCGCCTGCTCAGAGCCGATAATTGAGACAACTCATCTTATCGGAAAGCTTTAAAAACCAAATCCGTATTCGAGGGCATAATGGCCAGAAGAAAGAAGGTAGGCGAGCTCAAGGATTCAGAGATTGAATGCGGATACTGTGGCGCAATCATATCAGAGAATGATTCACGCTGCAAGAGCTGCGGTAAGTACTTCTCGTCTTTCAAAAAAATGGCGGCCTTTACAGTGGTGGCGATAGTTGTGTTAGCAAGTATGTTAGGTTTCGTGTATGGATATTATAATAGTGGACAGCAGGGGTACATCCCCCCATTAGATCCGATAGATTTAGATCCAAATAATCCAGATTTGCCCTCAACCGATGGCAAGACTATAATTTTCGAATTAAAGGAAAATGATGCGCCCAATACATGTGATAACTTCATGAGATATGTTTCAGATGAATATTTTGATGGCCTCATATTCCACAGGATTATTGATGGCTTCATGATCCAGGGTGGCGGATTCTACCCCGGCATGACAGAGAAACAAACAACATATCCCCCAATAAACCTGGAGATTAGCCAGAATCTGAGACATATAGATGGCGCAGTGGCAATGGCAAGGACAAATGATGAAAACAGTGCCACATCCCAGTTCTACATATGTGATGGATCCCAGACAAGCCTTGATAACAGTTATGCAGTATTCGGCCAGGTTGTTTCTGGCATGGACGTTGTAAGGGCCATTTCACAAGTTTCAACAACAACTGTCGGGGGCCACAGTGACGTTCCTGCCAATGATGTGACAATCATTAGTGCCAGGCTGGGAACCCAGGACGGAAAAACATACGTTACACTTGTAGTGGACTTCTAGTTCTCTTCTTCCTCTGGCTTCACCACCTCAGCAGCAGTTTTAGCC
>DAOVXH010000169.1 GCA_030636255.1 Methanomassiliicoccales archaeon | reverse complement strand
TTCCAGTAAGAAAATCAAATCCTTCATCCATAGCAAGCTTTGCAAACTCGCTCATAAGCCTGGTTTTTCCAATGCCTGCTTCACCCTTTATGGTGGTGAAATTGCCCTTGCCCACCAATGCATCTTGCATAAGTCTGGACATGTCCTTTAGCTCGCTCTCCCGCCCAACAAAGGCAGAATGTGTAACAGATACGGTGCTCATTACCATTGTATCCCCTCTTTTGAAATGATGGCAATACATCAAAAACGTATTACTTATTCTTTCCGTCGGGTGGGTACTTCACTTTTGATAAAGTTCTGTACTTATGTATTTCTCTCCACCATCTGGAAGCAATACCACAATTATTTGGCCATCCAGCTTCCTGCTCATCTCCGCTGCAACATGCATTGCTGCACCAGAACTCATTCCAGAAAATATCCCTTCATGGGTAGCCAGCTTCCTTGCCATCTCAAATGCATCATCATCATCAACATGGACAATCTCATCAACCATATTGGAGTCAAAAATGCCTGGCACATACTGTACAATGAGGTTTTTCAGCCCCTGAAGTTTTGTGTCTGGTTTTGGCATAGCACCGATTATCTGGATGTCTGAATTGTACTTCTTTAGACGTTTTGACACGCCCATCAAGGTTCCAGAAGTGCCTATTCCTGCAATGAACATGGTAATTTTTCCATTTGTATCATCCAGAATCTCAAGCCCGGTTCCGTAATAATGTGCCATTGGATTTCCAGAATTCATATACTGGTTAGGCCAAAAATAATCTTCCGGTGAAGCATCATAAATCTTCCTGACATGGTCCTGTGCTCCGTCTATCCCATTCTCCCCGGGTGTCATGACCATCTCTGCGCCATAGGCAGAAATTATGACTTTTCTTTCCTCGCTCATTGTGTCTGGCATTACAAGTTTCAGATGATATCCCTTCACATTGCATACAAGAGCCAGCCCAATTCCAGTATTGCCGCTGGTTGCCTCAAGAACAGTCATTCCAGGCTTAAGTTCGCCGGTTTTTTCTGCTTCCTCTAACATGGAAAGTGCAATTCTATCTTTTACAGAGCCAGTGGGATTCAATTTCTCCAATTTCGCAAGAATTATATTTGATGAATTTGGATTAAGTTTATTGATTTGCACCATTGGGGTTTTTCCGATGGTTTCCAGCATATTCTTGGCATATTTCATTTTCTCACTCAATGGAGGGCGAATCCCTAAGCCAGTCAATATCCGAGACATAGAGCTTGCGTATATCCTTCATCTCAAGAAGAGTCATGACCAGTCGCTCCAATCCAAGGCCCCAGGCAAGCACCGGATGTTCAATGCCCAGAGGTTTTGTCACTTCAGGTCTGAAAATTCCAGCACCTCCCAATTCCATCCAGTTGCCATTGTAGAATATTTCAGGTTCAAGACTTGGTTCAGTATAGGGGAAATAGCCAGGCCTTATTCGCAGGTCATCAATTCCCATTCTGGAATAGAATTCCTTAAGCAGGCCAACCAGCATGGAAAGGTTCGCTCCCTCCTCCATGACGATTCCTTCAACCTGAATAAATTCTGGAAGATGAGTAGAATCTACAGCCTCTTTTCTAAAGACTGGTCCAATAGAGAATACCTTTACTGGTGGCTCTGGATTTTCTGCCAGATATTTAATTGTGTTAACTGTGGTATGTGTTCGCAAAAGTGATTTTTCAGCAATATCATGTTTCCAATCATACTGCCAACCATCTGATTCATCATCACCAGACTCATGCATTTTCTTGACCTTGTCCACAATATCTGATTCGGGCAGTTCCATTTTGCCTGGCTGTGAAAGATAAAGTGTATCATGCAATTCCCGTGCTGGGTGGTCCTGGGCCGTGAACAGTGCATCCATGTTCCAGAATGCAGATTGAACATAGCCAGCATCTATTTCCATGAACCCCATGCTCAGGAAAATTTGCCTCACTTTTTCAATATACTGCTGAAGCGGGTGCATTTTTCCGCTATTAATATCAGGTGCGAATGTGCCAATGTCATATCTGCGGATGGATTTATCCCGCCACTGCCCTGACTGAATTAGTTCAGGAGTGAGGTTTGAAATTTCAGGTGAAATGTCCAGGCCAGCCTCTACAATATCAATGCCTTCCTGGGTAATCATGATGGTCCTTACCACCTTCTCCCTTATCCGAACAATGTCCTGGCGTTTGATTAGCTTGTCCATAATGTCTTCCTGGATTTCAGAATCATGCATCTCTCCCTGTGCCAGTCTAACAATAAGCTCCTCGTCAAGGCCTTTCTTGCCAAGCATGTTCTTGCCATCCTGGGTAAGTTCCAGAATTGTCTCGCCACCCTTCTTGTCTATGGTGACCCAGCCCTTTCTTTTCAGCCAGCCCATTGCAATTGGCACCTCCTCTGATTTAAGGTTCTTGTCCTTGCGAAGTTCGTCAACTGTCATTGAGCCATTGGCCTTTTTCATGGCTTTAAGAGCACGACGTTCTGGCAAATCTGTTTGGCCAATTCGCTTGGATACCAGAGAGTAATATTTTTCCAGCTTCTCTGACATTTCAGTTAGCCCTTTAGAGCGAAGCCAGGAACAGGCATTCATGACCTCCACATGGCTAACAAAGACCGAATCATCAGTGTTCATAATGGCTCCTAGTGACTTCTCCACCGACGGAATGCAATCACCAAGAAGTTTGCCTATGATATTTCTCTGGCCAGGCACATCCTGGCTGAGAATGGAGTTTGAAAGATTTGTGATAAGTGCGCCCATGATTGCACCCTTCATTTGCTTTTCATCGCTTATCATACAATCTCTGAGAAATGCCTCAATCAATACGCCTCTCTGGTTATCACTGATGCTTATTCCAGAATCCTCAAATGTCTTGTCCAGACAATTTTTGAGATTGGCTGAAAGTTGGGCTATCTCCTTGGGAAGCATGGCCTCCTGGAGCTGGTCTGGCGTTCCAAAACCCTTGAGTTTTACCAGGGCTTTCAGAACCCGTTTCTCTGTGACGCTCAATTCCTGAGCAGGTGCAGGGCACATGCAACAGGCATAACAGCACTTGGATAAATGTCTTTTTGAGAACCTTCGGCAGTAAAATACCAAAGCATATTTATATGAACAAATAGGAATCCTTAAATAATGCCTTTCAAAAGAATTAAATACTGATAACAAATCTTAAATAAAGTTTTTATATACTGCCCTTATATAAAATGAGAGAAAGCCATGAACACCAAAGAATACAAGGAACTGGTCAGTAAGCTTATTTTTCCATCAGATATCGGGAAAATGGCCAGGGACACAAGCATCAATAGAGAGCTTATGCTTATTATCTATACCCAGAGAGTTACCAGGGATGCAACCAGGCGGTATTATCAGGTTCAGAATCGTTCCAGACAGTTACTGGCCCAATGGAAAAAAGGAACAACCCTGGTCCAGCTGGCCAAGGGTGAGAAATTTCCACCTGTGCTTCTCAGTCTTATCCTCATGCGGGAGAATGGCATGAACAGGAAGGAGTTCTGGAAGTATATCAGAGATCCAAAGCTAGCACCTGAGAAACGTCTCAAGAAAGAGTTTTTGGAGGTAGTAAGGGACGATATAATCTACTCACCGGCAGGGATGGACGTCCAGTACCAGCGAGGCAAGAAAGGAGAGGCCAGGCTAAATGAATGGCTGGACAATAATGGCATTGAATATCGCACAGAAGATGAAATTAAAGGCGAGTATGCGAAAACCCCTGATAACCTCTTAAAAACACCAATGGAAATAGACGGCCAGATGGTATACTGGTTCGAGTCCAAGGCAAACTTCGGCAATGCCCAGGAGATGAATCGCAATAATAAGAAACAGCTAATTCCATACACGGAAATATTCGGACCTGGCATCGTAGTTTACTGGTTCGGATTGGTTGATGATTATGAACAGCCAGAGGGAATTAATGCTGTTGATGCCAAGTGGTTTAGAAAAGGTTTGAG
>DAOVXH010000073.1 GCA_030636255.1 Methanomassiliicoccales archaeon | reverse complement strand
AGCATATTCCGCAGATGCGCTCTGTCAAATATAGATTTTGAATGTAGGTCTTTGATTCTGCCAGCTTCTCTATGCCGCGGTGAACATGGCCAATTCTGACATCTGCTGCAACAACAGTTTCACCTTCAACAGTAATCATGAATCTTTCTGGCTCTTTTAATGCTGGGTGTATTGGGCCGATTGGAATGGTTACTTCTGGGATTACTTGCCACCTCCTTCTGCTTTTCTGGGGTCAACCCAGTCCTTTCTCAGTGGATTGCCCTTATCGCCCCAGGTCTCTGGGAGGAAAAGAATTTCCATTTGCGGATGGCCGCGGAAATTAACACCAAGCATTTCAAAAGCCTCTCGCTCATAAAGAACTGCGCCAGGTATGACCTCGGATATTGTGTCAATAACCAGGTCATTTTTCGGAACCATGGTTTTGAGAACTATTAATCGCTCCTCTTTTTCAAGTGCAAAAGGATAGACTAATTCAATAGCATCGCCAGCATCTCTGGCAGCTATGACGCAAATGTATCTTGTGTCAAATTCTTTGTGTAATGCCTTGACAGCGTCCACTATCTTCTCTCTTGGCACTGTGGCATATATCCTGTGAAGCCTTGGATTTTCAATAGCCAGGGCAAGCGGCCCTAGACCAGATTTAACTCTTTCTACAATTGGATCTGCCATAATTAGTCCTCCTTCTTCGAAGCAGGCCAGCCATGAAATTCTATACTATTTGTGCCATATAATTTCATGAATCAGCCCTCCGTCAAACTTGTAAGAAGCTTCACAACACCATCCAGAATCGCTTCTGGCTTTGGCGGGCAGCCTGGAACATAAGCATTCACCGGAATTATCTTGTCTATGCCTCCATGGGTGCAGTATGAACCATCAAAAATCGCACCACTAATGGCACACTGGCCTACAGCAACCACGAACTTGGGTTCTGGAACCTGTTCATAGCACCTGATTACTCGCTCTTTCAGTTGTTCAGTCACTGGGCCTGTTGCAACTACAACGTCCGCATGTCTGGGAGTTCCCTGTAGCAGCACTCCAAACCTCTCGGCATCGAACCTGGGCATCAATGCTGCCAGAATCTCAATATCGCAACCATTGCAGCTACCGCTGTTCAGATGATAAACCCACGGGGACTTGACCCGCGACCATGTAACCAGTTTTTCAAACATTATGGCATCTCCGGTTTGTAGGTAAAATTATTTGCCTACGCAGACGCGTAATAATAAGTTGTTAATTAAGATTTACCCCTTGATTAGTAAAAAATCCCTATTTTGAATCGGGCAAAGCATTTTTAGGTATAATAGATATCATGAATTGCATGGGTGAAGGCTTTATTGGAATTCTGGTGAACATTCCGCTACAAACCGAGACCGAAGGAAATGACATGGTATGCACGTATCTGATAATACTGGCAGTCATACTCATAGCACTTTATCTCGGACTGTTCATATACAATAAAATGGTAGTGGGAAAGAAGCAGAAACAACATCCTTGCAAATATTGTGGACACATGGTGAATGCAGTCTCACAATGCTGTTCTGCGCCAGTGGAAGAAAAGTTCATGGCAGGAAAGTGCAGCAAATGCGGGAAGGAAACTAAGACCATATGCGCATCATGTAAGCGAGATTTGTACTAAAACACTAATAAATTACTGGGTCTTCTTCTTCAATTTCTTCACAACTGGATACTATGTGATGAACCTCTACCATGTGATGGGGATGATATCTTTGCTTTGCGGTTCTCAGCCCCTCAATGCCCATATCTGATTGGCGATTTATGAATTCATGATCCAGAGCCAATAATTTTGCTGACTCCTTATTTATAACCTGATAAAGACCCTCAAAGTCTGGCATTGCCTTCTCAAAATGAACCACTGCAGTATGCTCAGAAATAGACTCAAAAACGGAAACAGCCTGGATTTCATCATTAATTTTTATGGCAAGGCCGCATAAGTTCAGGTTTAAACAGTTATCAATTGTGAACTGCACAGCACCCCTTTCATTTTCTAAAATAGGGTCAGACCCACAGTCTTTCCATAGACACCAGCGTTGAAGAAATACCTTTATCTCTTCAATGTTCTGTTCGCATAGATGGACAATCTCATAATCCCACTGGCGGTTGAACTTGTTAATTTTATTACGAATCTTCAGATATTTCTTTCCGGCAAGTTCTACCAAATCAGAGGCCAAATAAACATAATCAAAATAGTCTCGATGCGGCATAAAATCTATGCATTTTAAATTACTGGATAACCATTCTTTCTGTTCATTTTCAATGAGCATCAGTAAATAATCAGTTCCAGAACTCCTGGCCATTTCCATCAATTCTTTGACCAATTCAATATTTGGCGGTCCGGAGGGTGAACGAATTCGTATCTGGTCATCTGGTTTGGTCATTATTACAAGATTCTCACCTTGAACTAAAAAATAACTTTGGAGAAAATGATTCCAGCTGACCAATGTGGTGAAAACATTTTCACTATGGTTAGGGGGATATTTTGCATAGTGCTCATCAAATACTGGCTTGTCTGCCATGGTAATTGGCTTGAAATCTTCAATGCTAATCATAATCAGGCCTTCTTGTAAACCATTGGCTCTCCAGGCAATGTCTTAAATCCAAGAGGTTCATAAAATTCCTTTGAACCTGGCTCTGCAACAAGACCTATCCAGCCTAATCCTTTCATCTGACAAAATTCCAAAAGTTTTTTTATTATTGCCCTGCCGATTCCGCGGTTTCTGTAATCATCCAAAACAACAATATCCTGAAGCCATGCATCTGAAACTCCATCGGAGATAGCACGGCCCATACCAATTGCAAGGCCAGAGGAAGCATCCATTGCAATAGCAAATGCAAAACTACCTCTTATGAGGGCGTCCAGACCACCAGGGTCATAATGCTCCTCCCACCAGCCGCCTGACTTGTAGAGTTCCACAATCTGCTCCTTGGGCCAGTCATGAACCATTTCAATTATGAAACTGCTGTTTTCCACCATCTCACCTATTTCATTACCTCGTAGAATTCCTCATAAGGGACCTGTGTAAGATGTTCAGGAAGCAGGTCAAAAAGCTCCTTGAATTCGGGAATATGATGGCTCTTTTCATGGGCCTCTTTCGAAGTCCAGTAAGTAAGCAATATCAATTTCTCTGGGTTTGTTTTTAGTTCACTCAGGTCACCAGGAACAAAACTTCCAATGCCAGACATTCCGTCAGCCTTCAGTACCCTTGAACCGAGAAAACCCACCAATGGCTCCGTGGCCTGACACAGCATCATGGCTTTACCTATGAAAGCCTCTAGTTGGCCTTCCTTGATATGGACAATGTTCATGGCACAGATTATTGTATTTTTCACCCACTCATGATTGTCCTGTTCAGCAAGTGTCATTGTTGTGGATTCTATACCCATCCCAATAAGTTTTTTCTGGGCTATTGCCGAACGCCTTTCGGTATTGCACACCAGAATTATGTCCTTGTCTTTGAGAAAATCCTCATGGAACTGAAGGTCATAATGGGGGATGTTCAATGCTCCCTTGATGTGTTCTTTCACAAACTCTTCTCTGGTCCTTACATCAATAATCAATTTCATCTTATCACCTACATGAATCTCTCGAAGCGTTCTTTTGTGGCCTTGCAGATAGGGCAGAGCCCTGGAGGTTCTTCCCTTGCTGCTAGATATCCGCAGACCCGGCATCTCCATACAGGATAAGAAAGTTCGGCATCTGATTTTCCGATGGTAGATTCCTTGAACTGAGGGCGCTCATCTCGCTTTGTCGGCCTCCTGTCAGGTAATGGCTGGGCACTGGCCTTGCCTTCAGCAATATCCTTTGACACGTACAAGGCGCAATAGCATGCTCCAAAATTCTCCAAATCAGAATCACGATAATCACATGGACAAATTATGTCCAAATCCTCTTCCTTAACGCCATCTGCCAACCTGCAAGGGCATGCCTGATGACCAAATCTCTTTTCATTTTCTACCAAACCCTCAATCAATTCCATGGTGAATGGCGTATCTGGATTCAGAAAATATCCATTCTTTCTTGCGTCTGCGTCCAGTTTATTAAAGAGAGTTTCAATTTCCTCCTTGGTCATCTGTTCACCCCAATTCCTGGCGAATTTCATCTTCCTTGAATCCGATTATGCATTTTTCATCCCGTATCACCAGGGTGGGAAAAGAACATCTTGGATTGAATTCCTCAACAGCCTTGATTATTTCGTCCCTTTCAGTGCCCTGGGCCCGGTCTGCAAATACATAGTCATAGGCCACACCCAACTCATCCAGAAGACGCTTCGTCTTCTTGCACCAGACACAGGTGCTCAATGCGAATAATCGGACTGAACCCTTGTCCTCACCGTCTATATGCTCGTATTTCATTATAATCACCTCACGGTCCCACATGCATTAGTGGATTATATTCATCAAATTCCTCAAATTCATCTGCACTGGCCTGCTCAAGTTTTAGTAATTCATAATGGCCTTGCTCCATCTGTGCGAAATATTCAAAGGCCCTGACAAGTTTTGGGTATTCCTTCATATATTTGGCAAATTCCATGTAAAACTCATATGCTGCCAACTCAGCATCCATGGCCTGTTGAAGTATCTGGCTTATTGGAACAGTCTCGTCTGAAACATCTATTTCTGGAAGTGGAACTGGCGAATATTCAGGAAGTACTATTTTTACATCTGGCACATGTTCTTTAAACGCTTTTTCAAGAGTTTGCTTATGCTTTTCCTCCTCAGTAGCAAGGAATTTTAATCGGTCTTTCAGGAAAGCATTCTTGGTAATGCCAGACAATATAGAATAGGCCTCTTGGCTGTCTCTCTCTGCTTTTATTGCAGTTATGAACAGTTCTTCAACCGAATACTTGCTCAGGTCCATTTTATCACTCGCCAGATACCGGGAATGTAAACAGGGGAGGCCTAGCAGCCATCTCCTTGTCCAGCATGAATATGCCATTTCCCTGGCTGCCTATGAGCTTTATCTTCTGGACAATCTCATCGGCAGATGCCTCTTCTTCAACTTGCTCTTTCACATACCACTGCAGGAAATTATTGGTTGCATGGTCCTTTTCTTTTATTGCCAGGTCCATGAGCTTATTTATCAGGCTGGTCACCAGAAGCTCATGCTTGTAGGCTGCCTGGAATATTGCCAATGGGCTTTTCCACTCGGTCTGGGGTGCCTCTATTGTATCGAGGGTCACCGAACCGCCCCTTTCCAGAACAAAGTCATATAGCTTCATTGCATGGTACAATTCTTCCTGGGCCTGAATTTTCATCCAGTTTGAGAAGCCGGCCAATGCCTTGTTATTAAGGTCTGCGGCCATTGACAAATAAAGATATGATGAATACATTTCTGCATTTATCTGGCCGTTTATGGCCTTTTCCATTTTCTTGCTAATTGCCATTTTTATTCCTCCTTAATTCTTCCACAGGCCGTGGACATTGCAATATTCTCTTGCAGAAAGAGTCTCACCCCTGCACAGGAATAAGGCCTCTGGTGGGTCACCTGGCTTCAGGTATTTTCTCTGTCTTCTGCCATCTGCAATAAGTTCAATCCACTCGATATAATGGTTCTCTTCCATTGGATGGAGAGTTGAACCCACATATACCTTGATTAAATCGCCATCGCGTTCAATTACTGGCACATGTTTTTCCAGTTTCATTTCCGCGGTCTTCTCTTCCATGAGAATCATTGGGGTACCGCAGCAGACCAGTTCTCCTGGGCCGCTATGAACCAGTGCCACAATGTTTCCGCACATCTCACACTTGTATATTTCATTCAATTCTGTCATATTTTTACCTCCCTGTATTAGTACTCCATTGAAAGTGAGTCAACACCATACCAGTAACCTGCCTTGCCAAGATATTCGAACTCCTCTTGAAGGATGAAATAATGCTGTTTTTCCTGATGTATTATCTCCTTTAATATTTTGGAAATGCGTTCATCATCCACCTTTTCCAGTATTGAAGTGTAATATTCTATGGCCTCTTTTTCGCTGTCCATGGCGGAGTGAATTGCATCCAGATCATTGGTGTCTGGGCTCACATCATCTTTATTGGCCGGGTCCTTGGGAAACACTGAAAGCGAAGCATATTTCTTGCTGGAATTCACCAATTGCTCATATTCTGTCACTTCAATTTCATTAGCAAACATTCGCTTGAATGTCTCCAAGTGGATGAGCTCATCATTGGCCAGGCCCTGGAATATTTTACTTCCGTTGGGGTCAGTTGACTGGGCAGCTGCTTTGGTATAGAAGCTATAACCATCCTTTTCCATCTGAATTGCAGTTGCAATTGCATCCCTTATCTGATCATTATCCGCCATATACATCACCTATTCAGTAATTCTCCGCCAGAACCTCAAAGTGTGCCTTGGGGTGGGCGCATGCCGCGCACATCTCAGGGGCTTCGGTGCCCTCATGGATATAGCCACAATTATTGCACTTCCACTGAACTGGCTGCTCTTTACTAAACACTTTATTGGCCTCAATATTGGCCAGAAGTGCCAGGTATCGTGCCTCGTGCATCTTCTCTGCCCTAGCAATGCTTTTCATTACAGCAGCAATGGTTGGAAAACCCTCTTCCTCGGCAATAGCAGCGAATTCTGGGTACATGGTGGTCCATTCATGGTTTTCTCCACCAGCAGCACCCTTCAGGTTCTCGGCTGTTGTTCCTATCTTTCCAGCAGGGAATCCGCCAGTAATTTCCACTTCTCCGCCCTCAAGGAATTTGTATAGGCGCTTTGCGTGAGCTTTCTCATGATTGGCTGTCTCCTCGAAGAAATTTGATATTTGGACATATCCTTCTTTCTTGGCCTGGGAAGCATAATATGTGTAGCGATTCCTTGCCTGGCTCTCGCCTGCAAATGCAGTCAATATGTTCTTTTCTGTTCTGGTTCCTTTCAAACTATTCATTCTTTCATCTCCTGTTTCACTATTCCAATACTATGGCATCCACTGGACAGGCTGCCTCGCATGCCCCACACTCGATGCATGCATCTGGGTTTACTACCACTGCCTTTCCGTCCTGTATCTCAAATACATTGGGGTCAGCTGGACATACATCATAGCAATCCCCATGTCCTTCACATTTTGCTTTATCAACTTTTGGTGGCATTTTTTCATCTCCTTTATTTAACCAGTTGCCTGGCTATCTCCTTCACACCCTCCAACTCTTCATCATCAGGGATGTATGTTATTCTGAGCTTCTCAAGTGGCATTTCCCAGCCAATATTTTTCATTTCTTCTGCAACCATTCCTGCTGCCTGGCCGCTCCAACCATAGGAGCCGAATGCTAGACCTATCTTTCGCCTTGGTTTCAAGCCCTTGACATAGGTAAGAAAAGCACCGATTGTTGGCATGTATCCATTGTTAAGTGTTGGTGAACCTATGAGAATATATTTAGCTGTAAGAACATGAGTCATTATTTCCGAGATATCTGAATGCTTCAGATTATAGACCTTGACAGATACTCCGGCTTCTTCAAACCCTTCTGCCAGCTTCCAGGCCATTTTCTCGGTTGAACCCCACATAGTGTCATAGACTATTAGAGCCTTATTTTCAGGCTCATGGGCACTCCATTTGACATATTCAGCCAATATGTCTGGAATATGCTCTTTCCACATTAGGCCGTGACTTGGAGCGATTATGTCTATCTCAAGACCGCCCAGAACCTCAAGAGCCTTTGTAACCTGGGTGCCATAAGGAAGTACAATATTTGCATAATACTTGGCTGCCTCTTCTTTGGCTATGCCCCAATCCACCTGGCTGTCATATCTCTCTGATGTGGCAATATGCTGTCCAAATGCATCGTTTGACAGTAGTATTTTATCCTCTGGAATATAAGTGACCATAGAATCTGGCCAGTGTACCATTGGTATGTGAACAAAGTGTAAATTTCGCTTGCCGATGTTTATTGTGTCCCCTGATTGGGCTACCTGAAAGTTCCAGTCTTCCTTGAAATGGCGTTTGAGTCCCTTTTCGCCCTGCACTGAAGTTACAATTTTGGCATTTGGAGCAATGGCCAGCATCTTTGATATGCAGCCGGAATGATCCATCTCAACATGATTGGAAACTATAATGTCAATCTTAGAAGGGTCTATGATGGCTTTTATTCGAGCCAGCATTTCATCAAACATGTAATGCTTTACTGTATCTACCAATACAATTTTTTCATCTACTATTAGATAAGCATTGTATGTTGAGCCACGGGGTGTCATGTAGCCGTGGAAATTTCGAAGGTTCCAGTCAATACCTCCAACCCAATATATTCCCGGTTTCAGTTCCACTTTTTTCATTT
>DAOVXH010000140.1 GCA_030636255.1 Methanomassiliicoccales archaeon | reverse complement strand
GAACCCGGACCCTGGCACTCTTACGATTATTGTGGTGGAGGATGATATTCCGATATTCTCGAACTTGCTGATTACATCTTACCCCACTGAATACACAGACACAACACGTATTGATATCACTGTAACTGACATGTCTACATTAACAGATGTCTCACTGTACAATCATTTCACCAGCACCAATACAACCATGAATGATGCCGGCGGCGGGGATTACTGGCTTCAGGATACTTTCCTGGCCCTTGGCACATACAACTTCACAATCTGGACAACAGATTTCTATGGTAATTTCAACTCCATCAATGGTTCGTTTATTGTGCGAGATTCAACACTGCCAGCAATTGATGATATGCTGGTTCTTCCAGATATTCCTGAATTTGGAGATGATGTGAACATAAGTGCAAACATCACTGATTTAGCGGGAATTACAAATGCCTGGCTGGATGTCCAGTACCCCAATGGAACCGCATTAAGCAATAATACCATGATTTCAGGAGCTGCGGATTCATATTATCTAGAATTTTCCTGTTCAGTTATTGGGCAGTACTCCTTCACAATCTGGGCCCGTGATGGGAACACAGTTTCCAATTCAGTAAGCGGTAGTTTCTGGATTAATGATACAATAGCTCCGACCATAACCAATCTGACTGTTCCAGCAACTGTGGAATATGGTGATGCAGTGAACATAACCGCTGATATTGATGACCTTGCAGGCCTTGATAATGTAACCATCCAGATATTTGATATTGATGATATTGAACTTATCAATGAGACAATGAACATTGGTTCATATTGGTGGGACTTCACTCCTGTAAATATAGGCTCATATAATTTCACCATCTGGGCAATAGATGGTAATAATCTGACAAATAGCAGCAGTTCAAGCTTTTGGGTTATTGATACCACATCCCCAACAATAATCTCAACCAATGTCCAGCCAATCACTCAGGAGGTATTTGATATTGTAAGCGTCCGGGTGATTGCTGAGGACATTGACTTCGTTGATTCAGCATATCTAAACCTATCTGCTCCTGGTGGCACCTGGCTTTCCAATGTGTCCATGAATGCTATGGGAATTTCCTGGGTTTTGAATCAGACTTATGACCTTTTAGGAGATTATTCCTTCACAGTTTGGGTATTTGACCAGTCTGGAAATTCTGCAAGCTCATCAGGGACAATATCCACTGAGGATACATATTCACCTGAAGCCAGTGCTGGAATTGACCGTACTGTTGATGTTGAAGAAAATGTGACCTTCAATGCAGACCAGAGCACAGATAATTATGATATAGAAAATTATACCTGGGAATTCACAGACAATGGAGTCCAGACACTTTATGGAGAAACAGTCACATGGGTCTTTGATACCCCTGGAACTTACACAGTCACTCTGACAATAACAGATTATGCTGGCCTCACAGATACCGATGAACTGGTGATAACCGTCAACGATGTTGTCACCACAGGAACTATCACAGGAACCGTGCTGGACCAGAATGATGACCCTGTATCCGATGTGACGGTTTATGTCGAGGGCTCATATCCAAGGATAGAGGCAATAACTGACAATACTGGCAGTTATACCCTTGAGTATGTTCCACACGGTGAACATACCCTGGTCTATGTGCATGATGAATATGACAGGATGACACAGAACATAACTGTCAGTGCTGGAGAAACATCAAATGCACCAACTCTTCAGCTCACCAGGGCTGGTGATGATGGAAATATTTGCGGCCTGGGAATACTTCTGCTTCTGATAATTGGCTCTGTGGTGGCGCTTATGCTATACAAGCGGAAAAAGGCTGCAGGAATACCAAATGCAGTAATTGATGAAATATTTTTCATGAGTACCAATGGCCTTCTCATTAAACATTTCACCAGGCGTTTGAAGCCGGACATGGACCAGGACATTCTCAGTGGAATGCTGGTGGCAGTTCAGGACTTCATCAAAGATTCATTCAGAGGTGAGGAAGGAGGCCTTGATGAACTTAAATTCGGCAAATTCCAGATAGTCCTGGGCAGAGGCAAGCAGACCATTATCGCCGCACTTATTCTGGGTGATGATATCAAGCCCTTCAAGCCTCAAATAGATAAATGCATAAAGGACATTGAAGAGGAGTTTGGAGATTTATTGGAAGAATGGGACGGTGATGTTGAAACTCTAACTGGCTCCTTTAAGCATGTGAATAGTCTCATTGAAGGCAAGTATGCGTGAACAATCTGTGGTCATTCCCATTAAATCCATGCAAAAACCTTATAGACATCATGTAATTTTAACCCTGGTGAGTTAAATGATGCCAGGCATGAGGGGCGTAAACCCCAAACAGATGAAACAGGCAATGAAGAAAATGGGCATAGTCCAGGAAGATATGGAAGGTGTTGATGAGGTTATTATCAAAGCTAGGGGCGAAACCTATGTGTTCAAGAAACCAGAAGTCCAGGTGACAACCATGCAGGGCCAGAAGACCTTCCAGGTAGTGGGGGACCATGAGGTTATCAAGGGTGATGTGCCGGTATCCACAGAACCAATTGGAATTGTCATTCCTGATGAGGATGTAGAGCTGGTGGCAGGCCAGGCCAATGTTTCCCATGAAGAGGCATTAGCAGCCCTGGAAGAGTGCAACGGTGAGCCCGCAGAAGCAATAATCAAGCTCATGTCCAGATAATTCTATAAAACAATTAAAAGGGAAAATTTGGCCAGGCTTTGTGGGCCTGGCCATTTCACGTTTGTTTACTTTTCACTGAACTTGGCCAGGTTCTTTTCGTAGAGTTCCTGGGAGATCTTTCCAGATTCATAGGCTGCCTTGAGTTTGCCTATCCTTGGGTCTTCTTCAACCGCTGGTTCTTCCATAACTTCCTCAGGAGCAACCTCTGCCTCTTGTATTTCTTCTGGTTCCTCAGGCACTTCCTCGGGTTCTGATGGCTCCACTTCTTCAGGTGTCTCCTCAGGTAGAGCTTCTTCCTCTGGTATTGGCTCAGCATCCACTTCTTCTGGCAGATCCTCAGGCATACCTTCCTCATCAGGTATCGGCTCCAATCCCTCTATTGGCTCCACAATCTCTTCTTCGGGAATTTCTTCCAGGCCGTCCTCTTCTGGCAATGAATCTTCCATTGGCATTTCTTCATCCATGGGTATTTCTTCCATGTCTGTAGAATCAATGTCTTCTGGAGGCATCTCATCTATTTCCTCTCTTGGTGTGCCGCCTAGCATTCCTCCGAAGAACAGTCCAAGAACCAGGCCAACAACCAATAATGCCATAATCAGGCCGATTGCGCCCCAGTTAATTGATGTCTCACCGTTTGTGTCGAAGATTACATTGTGTCTGTATTCAGCGATATTTCCTGCAGCATCCTCTGCCTCAATGATTATTGTGTTGATTCCAGGGCTCAGGATTACGGTGGATGTAAATTCTCCTGACTGCCTGGTGCCTACCTGTGTTCTCTTTCCATTGATTAATACCTCGGCTCCTGCCTCTACGGTTCCAACCAGTTCAAATGAGCTGTCATATACAGTTGTGTCATCACTATCCAGGGTTATTAATGGAGCCACAGTATCAAGGGTTATATTGTGCCATTGGTCAACACTGTTTCCTGCAAGATCCTTGAACTGGAAGTATAGTGTGTTAACACCTTCCTTAAGGCCGGTCATATGGGAGAATGTTCCATCACTATTAACATTCACAATTTCATCGTTAATAGTCATATAACCCCTCTCGGTCATTTCTCCTGTTATTGTTGTGGCCTGTTCATTGGTCAGGAATCCATCAGAGAATCTTACAGAGTCAAACTCAGGAGCTACCTGGTCAAGTATTAGGGTTCTCCATATTTCAGCAACATTTCCATTAGAGTCTGTGACCTTGATGAAGAATGTGTTCTCACCTGGGCTTGGTGACAGTATGATGCTGAAAGAATTGTCTGGCTTAATTATTATATCTCCCTCAATACCAACAAGCGAGAGTGTTTGATCTGCTTCAACAAATCCCTCTATGACAAATTCATCTGTATTGCTGTAGATAATGACATCGCCTGCACTGGAGGTGGTTGTGGTACCTTCTAAATCTTCCGGAATATCAATTATTACAGCGGTTGTTTCTTCTGAATCATCAGCAAGCGATTCTTTCAACACAGTAAATGTCCATGTTAGCACTTCAATATTTCCTGCCATGTCTCCAGCGCGAACTTCCACTGTGTGCACACCATCAGATAATGGTGTAATCGGAATAAACGATATAGAGCCTAATGGGTATCCACCATCTGCATTTTCATCCTCAAACTCTATGCTAATACTGCTCTGTGCAGTCCATTCCACATCATCAACAAACAAACGCACATTTGACTCATCAAGTTCACTTCTACTTGGATCGCTTAAAGTCACAACAATCAATGGCTTATTATCCTCGATTTCACTTCCTTCAATGGGTGTTGGATCTGATATTGTTGGGAACACTCTATCAAGAGATAATTCTATTGGAATTAGTAAGCACATTGGAGCTATGCTTGGGCCAACATAAAGAGCACCCTGAAGAGTTGTGTCAATGGTGTCACTTGGTAAATTCCAGCTGACAGCTATGTTGCTTCTAGTGAATGCAGGTATAATTGATCTGTTAATATAGACATTTGATTCCTCTGCTTCATCAACATTATCACCGCCGACACTGAAACCAAGACCTTGCACGATAGTTATGTCCATATCAAAATGTCCAATTGGTCTTTTCAGTTCAAAGCCAAAAGGCTTGATTAGGTAAGTTCCATCTTCTGGTGATATGAGCTTGACTTGCTCATCTGCATCCCAATCCGCGTCCATAGTAACAAATTCACCGACCTGGGCTTTTCCATCCAGTGGATTATCATCCTTTCCATCCAGGAATATTCCCAAATCAAGATCCACCACATCCTTGTAACCGAAATCTGTGTGCCCCACGATTCTAACATGGAATATCAAACAGTCCTTGATTTCCACAGGTATTGTGGTTGAACCAGAGGCCAATTGATCTTCGAAAGTGGGATAGTTGGCCCAGTTTTCATCATCCTGAGCAATGGTCAGATTCTTTTCACTGATTGGGGCAGAAGGTCCTGCTGCAGTGGCACCTAGGCCTTCCCATTCCATATTGGAGCTCAAGGTAACCTGAGTTTCACCCAGCAGGGAATTGGTGGTTAACAATACCTCATCCGGCGTTGCAGTCATTGATCCAACTCTACCTGATATGCTTTCTGAAATCTTTGTACCATT
>DAOVXH010000077.1 GCA_030636255.1 Methanomassiliicoccales archaeon | reverse complement strand
CTGGCTATGACAACGCCCTGCATGATGCAATTGCGCATTATGAGGTTCAGAACTTCATTTGCCACCGGGTCTGGAAGCTTCTTGTCCTTGGCCCATGCCTGAGCCAGTCCTGTCTCGCCCTCAAACATGAGGAAGCCTTCAAGCTTTATTGCGGCAACAGCGCCCATGCCAGTATAATTTACTGCAAAACGGAAGTTCATTTCAGTTACGCCTTCTCCGCGCTCTATAACTTGAGTAATTTCATGGTTAACATTAATCTGGATGTTCTTGTGTGCCTCGGTTGACCTGGAAAAGCGTCTGGCATCGATTGTGGAGAACTCAAAATTCTTTATTGGCATATTATCGAATCTCAATTGTTTTCTTGACGTTTGGTCTTTCCTTGTAGAATATTTTGGAGCCGCAGTTTGTACACTGGATACCCACAGTATTGATGTCTCCTCTTATTCTCTCTTTGCACTTGGCGCATCTGTACATAATCACTCCTCCGATGTAATTTCTTCGTCTTCTTCTACATCTAGGGTTTCCATGACCTCTGATTCATCGGCCTCGATTACAGGCTCTTCAATTTTCTTTGTTATACCGGAATCGGCAAGTTCTTCTCTAAGGTCAGTGGAATCTTCCCTCTGGAACCTCTCCAGCTGGCTCTTTGCCTCTTCCCTCTTGTAGCTTCTTGTTCGGACTGAATATGCTGATGCAGCGAATTTCAGATTGCAGTGCCTGCATCTCCAGATACCGGAAGCAACACGCTTGACAGAATCAGCCTGGCACTCTGGGCATCTCTGTGGTTTAGCCATGTGCCTGCTAACGCTCTTTATCTGCTTTCTTATCTTGACACCGTATCTTGGTCCGTATTTACCTGTCATTCCTACTTTCTTGGTACCTTTTGCCATTTGCTCACGCCCTATGGATTGTTTTGAAGTCTGGCCCTCAGGTCGAAGGTCAGTTCTCGGGCAGTATCCATTGCCCTGATGGCGTCATCGTAAATGAGTGCCCCATTTAAACCTTTCTGCATGGCCCTTATGTCGCCATTGTCGTCCATGGAGATTGTTAGCCTTGCATTTGCTATCCGTTCTTCAGTAAAGGTTGGGTCTACCATGATGCTGTCCTTTATCTTGACAAATGTCACTGTGAGAGGCCATGAAGTTATTGGAAGCGGAACCTTTTCCCCCTCTGGATTATTGATGTCTAAAATTCTTGCATTGTGCAGGGCCAGTACCCCTGCCATGGTGGCAGCATCAAAGAGGTTTCCATCATAATTAAGCACCTGAATATCCAGGTAAATCATCCATACCTTCTTTTCAGGTTCAATGCAGAGTTTGTGCATGTCTATCATGCCGCTTTCGCGGATTCCCCGGTCAACCACCCTGGCAATTTCTATTGCCTCCTCGGATGGTGCGCCGCCCTGGAAGGATGGATGCGCCATTGGTTTCAGCTCGCAGCCGGTCATTAATACGCCCTGGTCTGGCTTGTCCGGGTATGGTGTTCCTACCTGAACTTTAACCCCAACAATAATTTCTGTACCTCCAAGGGAAAGCCTGGAACTGCCGTTTGCAGTGCCAATAATGCCAGTCTCGAACTTTAACTCTCTGAATTGTAATAGGCTACGGCCGTCCTCTCTGGTATCCTCTGTAGCCAGCTTGTGAATAAGTTCCTTCTTAATCTCGGGAATTACTGTCCTTTTCATTCTGCATCGCCTCCTTCTTTTTGAGGTGAATATCTACTTTTCAGAGCTTCCTGCTGAAGAGCATGGATGTCTTTGCAGGCTTCTATAGCCATGTTCAATGCCTTTTCAAATTCATCCCTGGTAAGATGACCGTCCATTTGCAGAAGAACGATTTCTCCGGTCCTGGGAACATAGGCAACTGGCAAATCTGCCTGGCCAATATTGTCCTCAAGCTTGCCCACGTCCAGAACCACCTGGTCATCTGCCTTTCCGGCTGCACAGGATGGAACTAAATCAATCATTGGAATGCCAGCATCTGCAACTGCTACAGATGCTGCAGTGAGCCCGGCACATCTTGTTCCGGCGTCTGCCTCCAGTATCTCTATGAACACGTCAATGCTTGTCCTGGGAAACTGGTTCGTGAGAATAACATTCTCCAGTGCCTCGGCAGTTATTTTTGAAATCTCGGTTGCCCTGCGATTTGGACCTGGTCTTATGCGGTCGTCGCCTGAAAAAGCAGCCATATTGTAATTTACCTGGACAATGGCCTTTGCAGAGTTCTGAAGGTACTTTGGCTGGACCTCCCTTGGCCCATAGACTGCAGCAATGACCTTATTGTTCCCCCATTCCACATAGGCCGAGCCGTCAGCATTGTCCAAAACACCAGCTTCAATCTTGATGGGTCTAAGCTCATCTGGCTTCCTGCCGTCCACCCGGAGCCCATCATCATTTATCAATCTAATTTTTTCATTCAATCAAATCATCTCCTGCATCAGGTAATTCTTCATCTGGCTCATGTGATTCTGTGGCACCCAAAAATTCCCTTATTGTATCTGTCAGGCCCTGTTTTTGTGCATCTCTTGAAATTATATTGATTGCCTGGGTGGCCTTTGCAATTCCATCAAGCTCCCCATCAATCCATATTACGCCATTTTGCCCTATGAAAATCTTGCATCCAGTCCTTTCCTTGAGTATTGATATCATGGAACCGCCCTTTCCAATGACCCTTGGCACTTTTGTGTAATCCACTTCCAATACCTGGCCGCTGCTGAGCTTTCTGAGGCCGTGTTCCTTTATTGTCAAATTTACATTTTTAATCTCGTCAATATGATTTACCTTGGCCAGGATGACATCTCCAACCTGAAGATACTGGCCTGTCATTCCATAATCTATTTTCCAGGGTGTTTCACTGGCATGAAGCATGGAATTATAGGGGCAGCTGATATCAACGAACCAGCTATTTGGCCCAATGTCTCTAATAACGCCGATGACAGAATCTCCCTGTCTTGGCAGATACTTGCCTGCAAAATTTTGCACATTAATGTATCCTGACCTTATGTTCACAATGCCAGTCTGCGATGCAAAGACCTTTCCATCCCTGGCATAGGTTCCCATTCCAGAACGGTGGCTAGAATCTCCAATCTCCTCCCCTGGAACAACAAATCTTCTCTCATTCTCCTGAATATCAATCTGAGACATTATATCACTACCTAAATTGTGCCTGCCAGCATTTGCAGGCCATTTATTGTCGCTTACAGTATACCCTAAAAACAATACATTATTTGAGCATTTTGGTCTCAACATTGCCCTTGGTCTTCTCATTGAGCTTTCTGAACAGTTCTTCCTGTAAGCCAGCAGGTATGTCTACAACCCCAACCCAGGAACCGTCGGAGGTCCATTCTTCCTTTGTGATCTTGCTCATGCCCTTGATGTCACCATAGCATTTGCCATAATCATCACCATTGAGCTTGATTGCCAGCTTCAATTTTTCAAAGCTTATGGGCAGTAGTGGTCTCAATAATTCCACAACTTCCTTAACCTGAACTGCCACAGGTTTCATAGGGTCGATATGCACGCCAGCCTCATTCATTGCATTTTCAATCCTCTGGGGTGGATGCGGAGTCTTTGTCTGGGGGTTCATTGCTTCCCTGACTATGATGGCAATGACCTGCTTGCGTTTCTCATCCTGCATCTGGCGTCGCTGTTCTGTGGTGAGCTGGACATTTCCACTCTTGAGAATATTGATGGCAATTTCCTTGACAGATTCGGTGGCAAATGCCTCATTCATGTTCTCGGCAGGGACCCGCTCTCCCTTTCTGGCATCTATGAAAATCTCCTCGGCAGGCATATGTTCCAGAATTTCTGACCAGCCTTCAGCCTTTCCGTCATTAACATAGTCTGCTTCAAGAATAATTTCAAAATCATGGCCATGGCTCTCGAGTCTGGCTATCACCATACCGTCCATAAGGTCGTCGGTGTGTTCCTTCTCGATCATCCTGTCCTTGACCATGTTCTCTCCTATAACTTGTCCAGGTATTTCTTTATGGCTGGGGGGTCCAGTCTCTCGAAATTCTTTCCCTTCTTGACAATACCAATTTCCACGGTATCTGGTGTAAGTGCGTCTTCGCTGCTCATTTTCAGCCCTTTAAGTCCCAAAATTACCGCATCTTCCATGGACATATTGTCCTTGAACTTATCCTCGAAGAGCTCGATAACCTGGCTCCTTCCAGAACCTATGCATCCTGCCTTGTAAGAACTCAGGGCGCCGCTGGGGTCTGTTTCGTATAAATGAATACCCTGGCTGTCCACACCACCAACGAGAAGTGCTGTGCCGAATGGGCGCACTCCACCGTACTGGGTGTAGTTTTGCTTATAATCGCAGATTTTCTTCACCAGAATATCTGTGGTAATCTTCTCTTCATAAGTGACCTTGTTAATCTGGGCTACAACCCTGGAATAGTCAACAAGTGTCCTGGCATCTGCCACAAGACCTGAGGTTGCGCAGCCGATATGCTCGTCTATCTGGAAGATTTTCTCCACAGAATTAGACTCTACCAGTCTGCTCCTTACCTTCTTGTCAGCCATTAATATGACTCCTTCTTTGAATTTCAATCCTACTGTTGTTGTTCCTCTGCCCACGGCAACCCTGGCATACTCTACCTGGAATAATCTTCCGTCTGGGGAAAACACTGTAATAGCTCTATCATAGGCCATCTGTCCTGCTTGCATTTTTCTGCCTCCTTGGGGGGGAGATATAATGAACGATATTAAAGCTTTGTCGAACCCAGATTAACTTTACTTAGGTTCACCAGATTCCCATACTAAAGTCCTGGAAAATGAGAAAATATCCCACAGCAAATCCTAATATGGCGCCTGAGTTCAGCAGTGGAAGTCCTGCTTGTGGCCTACCCTTGAGCACGTATCTCATTAGAATACTGTATCCGACCATTGCCCCGGCAAGTGTGCATAATGCCACTCCAAAGCTGGCCATTGTGGGTTCCCAGAAAGTTTGACCTCTAACTATTACCTGGTCACCAAGAAATGTCATTGCCGATACAACCAGGATTCCTGGAAATACAATGTCACCCAGGCCCATGAACATGGCCTCTCTTTTCGCGTCTGCAGCTATGCCCTGTTTCAGGCTCTTCTGGTTCTTGAATGAATAATCCTTCTTTTTTGGAACAACAAGAACAACTGGCAATCGTTTTTCAACCACTGCATCTGCCAAATCTATCATGTGCTTTGTCTTGTAAACTGATATTGCATCATAAATTGCCAGCGCAATCATTAGAATGAATATTGGCAGGATGCCAAGCGATATCCCCAGTATTGCAATTATTCCAGCACCTACAAAGATGCCGATGGAATCCACAACATACCATTCCGGGTACTTGTACAGTATCCAGGTAAGAAAGGCTGCTGCTCCAATGCATGAGAACAGTAGAAGATAACTCAATTCCTCGTTGTAAATGTAAACATAATCCCCGGCCAGGAATTCAATGAGATAGGCGAACGGAACCACAAGAACATACATCAGGGCCATTCCACTGGCAAAAAGCACCAGAGCCTGTATTATTCCTAATTTTTTCTTTTTGGCCAGGAAAAGTATTACTCCGGAAAAGGCCAGTATAAAAATAATATAGAGAATCGGGATAGTGATGTCATTTGGGTCTTCAAATGCCTGATATCCCATATCCATGAAAGGCAGTGAGAGTAGCATTGCCAGTCCTATAGTTGCTACAAAGATAATGCCCATAGCAATTACTGAACTGTGCTCATCACGCCAACCTGGCATGCCATCATCTCCTACTCGGTCACCACATGGGCGAATGCTGCAGTCCCGGAGATATTGTCAATCTTGACCTTGACCACGGTGCCCTTGGTTGTGCCAGGCACGAAAATAATATATTTGTCCAATTTGGCAATGCCATCTCCTTTTCTTCCCAGGTCCTGAATTAGAACCTCATATGTACTTCCAATTGCCAGTGCAGCAACGGTTTCGGTAACTACCCTTGGAACCTTTACTGGTCTATGTGCGCCACAGGCCTCACATTCCAAAATCAGAACCCGGCCATCCTTGACAAGACGAGAATCTGGTTTGCCGCATTCCGAGCATATTACAAAGGTGTTCAGATAGGCCTTGAGCCTTCTCTTTACCTGCTCTGCCCCAAGTCGGCTCTTGAAAACTGCCCTTCGGCCGTCCAGGCTTCCAGCAGTTCCAAGTTCTCTGAGAAGATAGGCCAAAATTGCTTCTGGCTCTCTTCTGAATGCATCTGCAACCTCTCCAATGTTCCTGAACACTGTGGATTTACCCTCGATGAACAGGTCTGGCTCTGGCATTTGAAAACGCTCGCCATCACTGACATACTCTGGAAGATTGCTCTTTGCCTTTTTCAGCAGGGTCTCATAATCATACTCAGTCATTGCATTCCGATAATGCCAATGGATTAAAAGGCTTTCCATTGACAGAAAGGTGTTGTTGGTTTACAGATTTTAGTTAATATATGTTAGTATTTCTGTAATATTAGATAAGTTGACCTTGGTCAAACTACCATAGCTAACAACTAGTTACTGACAACTACAATCTAACCTACTTGTAGCTGCGGCAAGTATCACAGTACCATCTGTTATACTGCTGGACCACCCTCATTGGCTGTCCGCATGTTGGGCAGAACTGGGCCGGTGCAACTGCACCTGGTGGTGCTGCAGCATGGTAGTGATGGTGATGCTGGACATTTGACTGTATTGGACCTCTTACTATGAGCCAGATAATCAATGCTATCCAGCTGAAGAAGAAGAACAGAACAACCCATAGAAGGCCACTTGAGCCTCTTCTTTCTGCATCCTTGTAAACCCAGAATATCAAATACAACCATATTATAAAGAAAATTATAGAGCATAGGCACCCTACTGCGCTTCCGAATATGTCAAGGCCAGTCAATGGAATTGTTGGTGTTACCTGAAGTTCATACATAATTACACTTCCTCTGAACCTGGATGTATATTCGACCTTATAATTCTTTACATCAGCCCTTCACAACACCCAGTGGTTTCATCGAGTTTTTTCTTTGACTTGCCTCACTGCGCTGGCTAACGCTACACAAAGAAAAAATCCGGAAAAAGAACATTCCGCATTAGCATGCTCGTTCGGCAAAATTATCCTTTAACGACGCCCAGGGGTTTCATCTTTGCTACAATACTGGATATTCCAGCACCGTCCACCACCTTCACCACATCGTCGATTCTCTTGTATGCCTGTGGAGCTTCCTCTGTCAAAACTTCCTTGCTGGCAGCCCTAACATAAATACCGTCTCTGCCAAGCTGGTCCTTAATCTGGCCTGGTGAGAATTTCCTGGTTGCTGCCTTTCTGGACATGACTCTTCCAGCGCCATGACATGTGGAACCAAAGCTCTCCTTCATTGCCTTGTCAGTTCCTGCAAGCACATAGCTGGCAGTTCCCATGTCGCCTGGAATTATTACTGGTTGCCCATGTTCCTGGTAGTCTGAAGGTACATCATTCTGGCCTGGACCGAAAGCTCGTGTTGCCCCCTTCCTATGCACATAAACCTTCTTTCTCTGGCCGTCAACCTGATGTTCTTCAAGTTTGGCAATATTGTGACACACATCATAAACAAGTTCCATGTCCATTTCCTCGGCATCTCTGTCCATTATCTCGCCAAAGGATTCCCTGACCCAGTGCAGTATAAGCTGGCGATTGTTCCAGGCGAAGTTTGCTCCGCAGGCCATGGCCTTGAAATAATCCTGAGCTTCTTTTGACTGTGCTGGTGCGCATGCCAATTGTCTGTCTGGCAATTCTATATTGTACTTCTTCACGGCAGATTCCATTTCCCTGAGATAATCAGAGGCAATCTGGTGGCCAGCCCCTCTGGAACCTGTGTGAATCATGACCATTATCTGTCCTGGTTCATTGATTCCATAGGCCTTTGCCTTCTCCTTGTCGAATATTTCATCTACTTTCTGAATCTCAAGAAAATGATTGCCTGCTCCCAGGCTTCCAAGCTGCGGGCCGCCTCTTTTCTTTGCCTTGTCACT
>DAOVXH010000104.1 GCA_030636255.1 Methanomassiliicoccales archaeon | reverse complement strand
TTGCCCCCTAGACCTATGTTCTTCAGCTTTAGTTCATAGGCAAGCATGAGCCCAAGATTCAGCAGAATTATCAGCATACATTCCAGGCTGAGCCAGAGCCCGCCGATTACAGATATAGCAAATAGAATTGCAGAATAGACAAGAGCTGCTTTTGGGCTGATTCTTCCCTGTGGTATTGGCCTATCAGGATGATTCTTCCTGTCAATGTCCCGGTCCAGATAGTCGTTCAGGGTGTTTCCAGCTCCTATGAAGAGGAACACCACAATAGAGGCTGCAAGAATCTCGATTAGAAGCATGCTAGCTATGTCTAACTGGGTGGCAACTAGAGCCACGATTATGATGGATAAAACTGCCATGAAGCAGTTCTTGATTCTTAGTAATTCGATGAATCCCCGCATCAATGCCGGATTGAATGGCATACATAAAGGTTTTCGTGTTGCGTAGTGAAATAGGCTTTCGCAACCTTTTTAATATTATGGAGAAATACCATGTTCGATTATTATGGCATGGGAACAAGCAGAGATTAGGAGCCTCAGAGAGGGCCGCTATGTGTTGATTGACGACGAGCCTTGCAAGATTAACAAGATTAATGTGTCCAAGCCAGGCAAGCACGGTGAAGCTAAATCTCGGGTCGAGGGAGTAAGTATTTTTGACGGCTCGAAAAAGAGCTTTGTGCATCCAGTCTCTCACAAGTGCAAGATACCAATGATTGATAAGCGCGCAGCTCAGGTTCTGGCATTCATTGGCGAGGAAGTTCAGCTAATGGACTTGGTTTCCTACGAAACTTTCAATATACCTATACCAGAAGAGTTCAAGGATGACCTCAAGGAAGGCGCTGAAATTCAGTACCTGGTAGCAATGGACCGCAAGAAGATTACACGGGTCTAGGCATGAAAGAAGCGTCCTTTGCTGATGCAGACGCTGTGTTCAGTTATAGTAAATATGTTATTCTAGGCATACCCCTGGATGTCAGTGGTACGCATCGCCGGGGCACTGGAAAAACACCCAAGGCCATACGCCAGGAATCCTATAATTTTGAGACATTCATTTATGATTTGGGAATAGATTTGGATGATGTGCCGATACATGACATGGGTGACCTGCCAATTGATAATCCGCGATTTGATGTATTTGATGCTGTTGGAAAGATTGTGGCAGCTGGAAAGGTACCTATACTAATGGGTGGAGAGCATTCAATAACCCCATATGCGGTTGAGGTATTTTCCGATGTTTCGGTGCTGGTCTTTGATGCGCATCTGGACTACCGGGATGAATATGAAGGCGATAAAAATAGCCATGCCTGCGCCACCCGCCGGATTGATGAAGCCATCTCGCCAGAAAAGGTACTGCCAGTAGGTGTGCGAAGTATCTCAAAAGAAGAATATGATGATGCTAAAATTCATGGTCTTGAGTACATAACCGCAGATCAGGTTAGAAAAATTGGTACAAAGAAATTAATCAAACTCATTGATGAGATGATGCCAGGCAAGATCTATGTCAGCATTGACATGGACGGAATTGACCCGTCTTATGCACCAGGAGTCGGAACCCCTGAACCCTATGGACTTGACCCCCAGGTCATAAAAGATGTAATAAGACATCTGGCCCCGAGAATTGTGGGCATGGATGTTGTGGAAGTTTGCCCGCCATATGATAATGGGAACACCGCGTCACTGGCAGCAAAGCTGATTAGGGATTTTATTGGGGCCAAGGAAGCAAGCGAGAAATAATTTTTAACGGTACCCCGGTATATGCTCCGCCTTCTTGTAAATTGATTCCATGTCAAAGCGTTCCATCTCGTCGTCGAACTTTCTGGTGAAGGTTGACATTCTTTTCTTAATTTTTGACAGCTCAATGTCCTTCTTGTCCATTAGTTTGCGGATTTTCTTGACATCATTGAACAGACCTTTGTCAATGCTGAAACCGCTGAGTGCCATTACATTCAGGGTATTGCACATTACGTCCAGCTCCATGTCTATGAGCTTGACTGGGTCTTCCTTGTAAACACGCTTGTTCAACCGGATAAGGTACTCCCGGTGATTCTTGATGGCAGAAAGAACATTCTCCATGCGCTTGCCCTGCTTTAAAAGATGTTCATCTGTCTTGATTAATGATCTGTTGAGGTCAGATATTGCACTGCGCTGGCCCTTCTTTGTTCGGGTGCTGATGTCCAGTGTTGCCATTATAACTTCCTCGCGCTTTGCCCGGGTATCCATCTTCCCTTCCAGGCTCTTGAGCTGCTTTTTCTGCTCCCTGCCAGTGTCTTTGAGGGTCTTGATGTCTTCCTTGAGTTTGGTGTTCTCCTTTTCCAGCTTCTCCAGAGTTTTCTGAAGGCTTTTCAGAGTCGGCTCAGCCACTGGTTTTGGCTTTGGCTCTGCCTTTTTTGGCGCAGATTTCTTAGCTGAGGGAGTCTTCTTTGCAGTAGCCTTCTTGGGAGCTGGCTTCTTTGTTTCCTTTTTCTTGGTAGCGGGTTTTTTAGTTCCCTTTTTCGCAGCCATGAAGCCACCTATGACAATAGTTGGATATGAAGCTTACGCCAAGTTTACCAACAAATGATTTATGCCAATCTCACATTCCAGGGTCAATGGAAGGCGGAAGCAGGAAGGCCATAGTTGCTGCATTTTTTGCAAATCTAGGCATAGCCATTGCCAAGGTAATCGGGTTCATGTTTACCGGTGCAGCATCAATGCTGGCTGAAGCAATTCATTCCTTTGCTGATACTTCCAATCAAGGTTTGCTTATCCTCGGGGGAAAGATGGCCAAGAAGGAACGCAGTAAAGAGCACCCCTTCGGATATGGCCGTGAAAGATATTTCTGGAGCTTCATTGTTGCCATGATTATATTTTCCCTGGGCTCACTCTTCGCAATCTATGAAGGAATTAGCAAACTAATACATCCCCATGAACTGGAAGACCATTTCTTGGCCATTGGCATACTGGCCATAGCCATAGTTTTGGAGATGTTCTCCCTGAGAATCGCAGTCATCGAATCCAAAAAGGCGAAGGGCGATATGACCTGGTGGGAATTCATCCGCAAATCAAAGGTCCCTGAACTACCAGTGGTTCTGCTGGAGGACATTGGCGCATTGATTGGTCTTGTTCTGGCTCTGGTAGGTATTGGCCTGGCAATGATTACCGGTGACCCGGCATTCGATGCAATGGGTAGCCTTTCAATTGGTATACTTCTGGGCATAATCGCAATTATACTGGGTGTTGAGATGCGCTCATTATTGCTTGGGGAGTCTGCCACCGAGGAAACGATTCAGAAGCTGGAAAAGGCCATTGGCCAGCATCCGGATGTTTGCCGCCTGATACATATGCGCACCGAGCATATTGGGCCTGAGGAATTGCTGGTTGCTGTGAAGGTGGAACTTTCCGGAGAACTGGACACCGAAGGCGTTGCCAAGGCCATCAATTCCCTGGAAGAATCAATGCGAAGCCAGGTGGATATTAAGTTAACAATTTACATTGAGCCAGATATTTTTGAAGGCGGGGCCTGCCCGGTCAAATGATTTATTAGTTGAATCGCCTATCATCAGCCATGGAAAAGTTTATTCTGGTAATTATCACGGCACCTAATGACCAGGAGGCCAGTATGCTTTCTCATACCCTTGTTGATGAGAAGCTTATTGCCTGTGCCAACCGATTCCCTGTGCAGTCGATTTATAGATGGCAGGATAATATTGAAAATGAGGCCGAGGTAATGCTCACTTGCAAAACACTAGCCAGCAACCTTGACAGGGTTGTTTCCAGGGTGAAAGAACTGCATTCCTATGATGTTCCAGAGATAATAGCCCTGCCTATACTTGGGGGCAGCAAGGATTATCTGGACTGGGTAGAGGAAAATTCAAGCAGTAAAAGTGGTAACTAATTTCCAGTTTGCTTATATACTCTGAACAGCGAATGTAGTGTAGGATGATAAGATGATTGCAAAAAACGCCGAGGCAGCCATAATCGCCAAGGGACTGGCCAAGACCTATGACAAGGAGATTGAGGCACTGAAAGGTTTAGACCTGGAGATGCGCAAGGGAGAGGTTTTCACTCTTCTAGGTCCCAATGGCGCTGGTAAAACTACGTTCCTCAGGATACTATGCACCCAGTTAATGCCATCAAAGGGAGATGCAACCATTCTCGGCGATAGTGTTGTAAATAACCCAACTGCAGTTCGAGAGAATATTGCAATGGTTCCACAGGATGCAATGGCCTATTCGAATTTTACTCCCTGGGACTATGCTTACTCATTCTGCCTGCTCAGAGGCATGGACAAGCCCACTGCCAAAAAGAAGGCCGAAGAAGCAATAAAAGCCATGCTTATGTGGGAGATGAAAGATCGGCCAGCACAATCAATGTCCGGCGGCGAGAAAAGACGAATGCTAATTGCCGCAACAATCGCCAGCGATGCTCCTGTGATGATGCTGGACGAGCCAACTTCCGGCCTGGACGCAATCGGTCGGCGCAATGTCTGGAGCAATCTGAGAGAAAGGGCAGCACAGGGCAAGACAATCATTCTTACCACCCATATGATGGACGAAGCTGAAATGGTTTCTGACCGCCTGGGCATAATAAACAAGGGGGAGCTGGTTACAATCGGAACCACTGCCGAGATTAAATCCAAAGTTCCATTCAAATATCGGGTTATTGCGCCAGAGAGTGCAATTGATCAGTCCAGCTATTCTGAAGTCACAAAGATTGGAGACCGTCTGGTGGTCTATCTCAAGGACTATCAGGAAGCTGTCCAGCTGGTTTCGGAGATGCTGAAAAAAGGAGTTCAAGCAGAAGCATCCCCGGTAACACTGGAGGATGCTTTTGTTCGCCTTGCTGGCGGAGATATTGACGAGATTGGTCAGGAGGCACAAAAATGAATTTCAAGAAGATAATAAAAGACATATTTACAATTGCCTGGCTGAAGTCGATTCCTGACCTGAAAAGGCAGCCGCTTATGCTGGTTCTGCTCATCGGATTGGCAGCCATCCCATTGTTTTTCATAGTGCTGTTTGGTGGAGAGGAAATGATTAACACAGGACTCATAGGTGTCATCGTCTCCAGCATTGGATTTCTGGGTATCAGCGCATCGATTCAAGACATAACCTGGGACAGATATGTCAAGCTCAAGGAGATGATGGTTGCCATGCCGGTTCATCCATTATCCTATGCCATGGGTCTTACTCTTGGCGCATTAATATTCGCACTTCCAGGATTTGCAGCATTCGTGGGCCTGGGCATTTATCGAGGATTATTTGATTTCATGTCCATCCTGGTGGTTATGGCTTCAATGATATTATGCTGGCTTGGATTGGCAGTAATCGGATTCACAATAGCAACATATCAGCATAAGACCAGCCCCAACACATTGGGAGTATTGGCCAACCTGTTGAGCTTTCTGTTCGTGTTCCTGCCTCCTGTGTATTATTCGGAGAAGATGCTGACTGACATTAATGGAATGGATCTCTCGTGGATTGCCTATATTTTGCCCACCACAAATGCAGCAGCACTCATAAGGTATGCAACCGAGATTACACCCTGGGATGCTGATGCTGTTATGCTGCACTGGCTGGCACTTATCGGAACCGTAATTATATTCAGCATATTGGTAGTGAAAAAAGCAAGGTGGCGCGAGCCGTAAACAATTGGCCCTCCAGAAATATATTTATACCACTGCAAACACATTACAGTATCATGGCGAAGATTGATTGGTATGATGAGTTTGTTGATTTGAATTATGAGCCTGACAGGGATGAATTGGTGGTATTGTTCTACTTTGAACCGCCCCGAGGCATGAGCCAGGAAGAATCTGCCGGAAGAATTGCATCTGAAAGCTCCACTGGCACATGGACCACCCTTGCTACATTGCCAGACCGGATGAAAGGACTTCAGGCAACAGCATTTGAAATTGAAGGTAATTATCTGAAAGTTGCCTACCCCAAGGAACTGTGGGAGCCTGGAAACTTCTGCCAGTTAAAATCCGGTATTGCAGGAAACATCTTCGGCATGAAGGGCGTTGATAATTTACGATTGATTGATGTTTCACTTCCAGCCAGTTATATCAAACACTTCGAAGGACCGCTGCTGGGGATGGACGGCATCCGAAAACGCTGGAAGGTGCCGAAACGACCGCTAACTGGAGCTGTTCCAAAGCCCAAGATCGGATTCAGCGCCCAGGAGCATGCCGAAATCGGTTTCGAAACCTGGATGGGCGGCTTTGACTTTGTGAAGGATGATGAGAATCTTACCAGTACCAGCTTCAATAAATTTGATGAGCGGGTAAAACTAATGGCAAAATATCGGGACAAGGCTGAAACCGAGACTGGCGAAAGAAAAGGAGCTTTCATCAACATAACAGCAGACATTGAGACAATGAAAAACCGAGCCAATATTCTTCATGAACACGGTTTTGATTATGCAATGATGGACGTTGTGATTATTGGCACTGCTGGCCTAATGACAAT
>DAOVXH010000060.1 GCA_030636255.1 Methanomassiliicoccales archaeon | reverse complement strand
GTTGGAGCAGGCTACAATTATGTGAACCTCATGAATTATCTTGCAGCCGGTGTGCCAACACCAGAAGAACTTGCACATGAGATAGCATCAGACTATTGGACTGGCGAGGGCGCATATATAAGCACTATCAACATGAACAATTGGGACTATACATTCATGCCAACATTCAATCAGATGGCCCAGGAGCTCACCCATGGCAGTTACATATCACAGATAAACACTGCCTGGAGCAATGCTTTCCAAGCCAACTCTGCCCCGAATCGTGATGTGTGGGATTGGATGGACAATATTAATTCTGCCATTGGTGACGCAACAATTCAGACCTTGTCTGCAGAAGCCAGGGACCAGGTATGGACAGCTAATTATCCTGGTGGACTGAACGATGCAGTATTGGTTGAGTATGGTTCAGATGCCAGTCATCACGGCCTGGGAGATGAGAGTGCTTCAAACTCTGCCTGGATGATAAATATAGAGACCATGCGGGACGAAATGTTGTCTGATTCAGGTGTTTCAAATGCAATACCCACATGCACTGTTACCTCGCCATCGGAAAGCGAGGAGATTCCAATGGACGGCTCCTTTAACATTCAGGGCTCTGCCTCGGACAGTGATGGCTCTGTAAGCAGGGTAGAGGTCAAGATAAACAAGGAATGGTGGCAGGTTGCCTCCGGAACCAACTCATGGTCATTTAGCTGGGACGTGGCCTCGGATGTTTCATATTATGGAATTGGCGCCTACAAGATATGGGCCAGGTCATTCGACGGTACTGATTATAGCAATTATCAATGCATCAATGTGGATGTCATTGAAAGCTTTGGCTCAGCAGGCACAGTTGAGCTTGACCAGAGCCGCTACCTGATAGAGGACACAATGACTGTCACAGTCAAGGACGGGGACCTTACTGGCCCCGATATAGATGTTGAACTGACCAGCACCAGCGAACCAACTGGTGAGACCTTGACCTTACTGGCAACCGCCCTTGAGGGAAAATACGAGGCAACCATTGACATTTCAGCCACAGATTCATTCGGCGTGCTCTGGGTTGCCCATGGTGACACAATAACCGCCACCTATGACGATGCAGATGATGGAACTGGACCAGCAACTGTCTTTGACACGGCAATTGTTGACGGCCTGGTCGAACCCCCCTCCGGATTGACGGTTGAGTGGTTTGGCACAACTAGCGGAACAGCCCTGGACGAGGATTTCTCAGGCGGAATTCCCGGGACCTGGACTGTTATAAACGGCGGAACCGGAACCGGAGCAGCAGAGACCTGGACAACAGCCAATCCAGGTGCCAGAACAGCCACTGCCCCTATTACAAATCCATTTGCAATAGTTGACAGCGACGAGCTTGGCTCATTTGACATGGACGAACAATTGATAACAGATAACATTGACCTGAGCATGGCCCTATCAGCGACTCTGGAGTTTGACCAATACTTCAATCAATTCGGCACGGAAATTGGTGATGTGGATGTGCAATCGTCTCTAACCGCAGGATGGGTTAATGTTCTTAGTAATTCTGCAGATAGTTCTAACCCTGACCATCAGACAATTGACATAACCGCACTGGCAGCAGGAGCATCTGACGTACAGATACGATTCTGGTATTACAATGCCAATTTCGAGTGGTATTGGATGGTGGACAATGTCCTGGTAACATACCTTGGCGGTGGGACCACCGAGGATAATAAGCTGGAGTGGACACTGTCTGATGATGATGGCGCTGGCGCCAATGACGTGGTTCAATACAATATCTACAGGGCACCAGCTTCCGGCGGACCATGGACCGACCTGGGCAATGTTCCAGCAGGTACCACAACCTATGTGGACCTGGGCCGGGGCGAGTTCGATGGCACAAACTGGTGGTACATTGTAAGAGCCCAGGATGACCTGGGCAATGAGGACACAAATACCAATGCCATCCCTGAGATACCAACAAGCAATATTGCTCCCAGCGCTCCAAATACCCCATCACCTTTCAATGGCGAGACCGGAGTATCAGTGGACCCAACATTGAGCGTGAATGTTGCAGACCCCAATGGTGACGCAATGGACGTGTACTTCTATGATGTATCTGGCCCAATGCTTATTGGCACGAATTTTGATGTGCCAAGTGGGACAACCACCAATATGCTGTGGTCTGGCCTTTCTGCAACCACCACGTATAACTGGTATGCTATTGCTGATGATGGTGAATTCACTACCCAATCTTCAACATGGAGCTTTACAACAATTGATTTAACGCCACCTGGCCCACCCACTGATTTAACTGTTACATGGACCGGTTCTGCCATGGGCACAATACTTGATGAGGACTTCTCTGGAGGGATTCCAGCTACTTGGACAATCATCGATGGAGGCATAGGGGGCGGAGCAGCAGAAACATGGACCACAGATAATCCGGGTGGTCAAACCCCATCTGCCCCTATAAGCAATCCATTTGCTATAGTGGACAGCGACGAAGCAGGGTCTGGAAGCATCAGTGACGAGCAGATGATAACCGAGGTCCTGGGCCTTTCCGGGGCAACAACCGTTACTCTTGAATTTGACCAGTATTTCAATTTCATAACTGGTTATGGTGATGAGTATGGAGATGTTGATGTTCGTTCTTCAAATACCGGAGGTTCATGGGTCAATGTGTTCCGCAACTATGGCGCAGATTCACCAAACCCGGATAATCAGATAATTGACATTACCTCGGAGGCTGCAGGAGCCAGTGATGTTCAGATTAGATTCTATTATTATGGAGGAGAATGGGACTATTACTGGATTGTGGACAATATCCTGATAACATATGAGGGCGGTGCAACCACCGATGACAATGAACTTGACTGGACACTGTCTGCAGACGACGGTGCTGGAGCCAATGATGTTGACCATTACAATATTTACAGGGCAGATAATTCCGGCGGTCCCTGGACACCTATTGACACGGTACTGGCAGGAACAGACACCTATACCGATTTTGACAAAGGAGAATTCGATGGCACAAACTGGTGGTATATTGTCAGGGCAGAGGATATCTGGGGCAATGAGGAATCCAATAACAATGCAGTGCCAGAGATTGGAGGATTGATTACATTTGACATTCCCATACTATCCACACCAGGATGGAACTTTGTATCATTCCCCCTTGTGGCAAGCGGTTCCCCTGATGTAATTTTGAATGATCTCGGAAGCGATACCACATGGGATATTGTGAAATGGTATGACCCAACAGATACGAACAATCCATGGAAGACCTACAGGATGGGCGCAAGCACCAATGACCTTCTTTTGGTTGACAATTGTATGGGATTATGGGTGCATATCACGGCACCAGGAGATGAAATACTAACAGTTCAGGGTCTGGCTCCTACAAGTACTGACATTGACCTTTATCCTGGCTGGAACCTTGTAAGCTATCCATCTGCCACAAATGAACAGGCATTTGATTCCCTGCTTGGCATGGGGGTCAATTGGGTCGCAGTATATGATTCAGTTTCACCATTCATAAGAGATGAAAGTAATCTGAACACCATAACCATGAGCCAGGGAAATGCCTACTGGATTCATGTGGATGCCTTCACGGTGTGGACTGTGGATTACTAGTTCGGACGAAATTATTGATTGTTTGCCTTAATCTCGTCAATAACTTTCAATGTGCGTTCCAGTTGGAACTGGTTATCTATATCTCTCCAACCAGCATTTGCCTCGTTCAGGTATTTTAGTGCCTTCTTCTTGCTGCCATTCATCTTGTGCATTATGCCAAACTCGAAACAGCTACGGGTGTGATAATATGCCTGATGACATTCACTGGCCAGTTTCATTGCGTTCAGGAAAAATTCCTCCGAGGTCTTCCAGTTCTTCTTCTCCCGATGTATCATTCCATATATCATCTGTGTGTATGAGAGTATCCATTTTTCTCCAAATGCTCTAAACAGGCGTTCGGCCTGGTCACAGGATTCCATTGCCTTTTCCAAGTCTCTCTGGAGAACATGATTCTCTGCCATGTCTGCATATATGTGAGCTGTGTAACGCAGATTTGAGGTTTGTCTGGCCATTAAAAGGGCCTTGTCAAGATATTGCTCCGCATTCTCCAGATTTCCCATCTGTGTATATGTTCCGCCGATGTTCAGGTACATGTTTGTGAGATACTGTATATCGCCGATTTCCTCAAGCTCCACTATTGCCTTTTTATGAAGTTCAATGGACTCCTGGTACAATCCTTTTTTCGATAGAGTAATTCCTTCCAGCCTGTATAATCTGGCTGTCAGCATGGGCTGTTTCTGATTTTCTATGAGCTTCAGTCCCTTTTTTGCCATCTCCGAACTGGAATCCACCTCTGCACGGAGCCAGTGGGCAGTTCCTAAATGCAGGTAACAGAATGCCTGACCCACCACATCATTTCCCTTTTTGGACAGTTCAAGGCTTTCATTCAGATATTCCAGGGCCTTTTCATTCTCCTCCTGGAGGTAAAATACCTTTCCAATATTTCTGAGACACTCGGATTCTCTGGTAGGGTTCCCGGATTCTCTTCTTATCAGATCCAGGGCACCCTTGTAGGCCTCTATCGAACTTTCCCAGGATCCCAGGATGAAATCAATCTCTCCATTGAACAGGTGAATATTTATACGCTCTTCAGGGTGAATTGAATTCATATCCAGTTCATTGAGCAGCCCTGATAGTTCTCTTACATAACCTTTTGATATAAGCTCTGAACCCTGGGCTATTGCCAGTTCCAGGAAATCATCCATCTTATTGGCTTTAAGATGATGATATAACATTTCTATCTGCACTGGGGCGTCAATCTGGTTCACAGAGTAATAGCTGGCCAGAAGGCCGTGATTTTTAATTTTCTCCTCTGATGTACATATAGAATAGAATATATTCTTTACAATATCATGTGTCTCGTATGTATCCTGGTCCTTGACCTTGATAAGGGATTTTTCCACCAGAACTTCTACAATATCTGATATGTCTTCGTCATAACCAATATTTGCCTGGCCAATGGTCACAATATGCAAAATATCCATGAAGGTCACAGGATTTCTCAGGGTGGATATCAATTTCAGCAAATTGATTTGTGGCTGTGTCAGGGATATGATGAGGCCCTCCTTCATGTACTGGTGAATATCTCCTTCCTGGGGGATTTTTTCTACATTGATCAGTTCAAGAAACAATGGATTACCAGATGTCATCTTGTAAATCATGTCAAAACTGGACTCAGGAACATTTCTGCGATGCCTCAATAAGGAAATACTTTCCTCTCTGCCCAGCCCCTCTAATTTAATTTCTAAAGAACTCTTTCTGGCATAGTAAGGAATATTGGAGCAATCTATTCCAAAAAATAATAGGCCCAGCCCAGGCAATTCGTTCTCAATTAATCTTGAAATAAATCTGGTGATGTCTCGATTCATTTTGTGGATATTATCCAGAAGTAGCAAGGTTTCTGCATTTTGAGCATCATTCTGAATTATGAGAATTACTTCCTCCACATCCAGGGAAATATTGAGTTCCATGTGTGATTTCAGGCCATGACAGCCAATTCTACTAAGGAAATTTGATAATCCTTTCAAAAAGCCTCTCAGTGATGTCCTCTCATCAAATCTGAATGAGAAAATATTCCACCTAATCTTCAATTCACTGCCTAATTTCTTCATGAGGCTGGTCTTTCCAATGCCCGAGGGTCCAGTAATGTAAACAGTGCCCAATTCCCTGGAACTTACAAGTTCTCTGAGCTCCTCCAATTCTCTGTCCCTGCCAAAAAAGTATGGTTGTATGAACGGCTCCTCAGTAAATACTACCTTTGCATATTTCTTCAGGGCATCAATTTCAACGGCATTCTGGCAGTCAATTCTATTGCCACTCACCAGTTTGATGAGTTCCATAAAGCTCAGATGAAGACCAAGAACCTCGGATGCCTGGGATAATTGTACTGTCTGGTTATTTCCAGCTTCATTAGAAATTTCCACTCTGTAGGTTAATAATTGCTTTTTCATATCATTTGCATGGGTCCAGCCATTTCCAGTCAGAAAGTATGCTTTTACCCTCTGCTTCTTTCCAGGAACATGCACCTTTCTTTCTGTTATTCGATTCAGTTCGATTAATTGATTCAAAATTCTTGGCACATGCTTTTTTTGAATGCCAATACCGTCTGCAATTCCATCCTGGGCCATTGACCTTGGGGCTGTGCGTTCATTTTCATCTTCTTGAAATTCTAATAGGTGAAGTAATGCCTGCTGTCTTTTTTTCAGTGGGAATTTTATCTTTGATTCTATAGCCAGGCTTTCAATATTCAGCTGTTCAATAATTTTTATAATCTGCTTTATATTTTTATTTTTCCTGTTCAAAATATATTTCCTCTCATGTGTACTTTCATCAATCAGGTCTTCTTGAATTTCTTTAATATCTCTTATTATTCTATATATGGTCCTCTGTGTCTTACCGGTTTCCTCGGCTAGTTCTTTAATTCCTTTCTGGCCCTCAAGGAGACTGGATAATACTTTGATGCTTGTATTTGATGAGAAAATTTTTTCCAGATGCTCATCCTTTATCTGGGAACTATTCAGAGCATTGATGGCTTTTATAACCTGGCTATCCTGATTTGCACAGACATAGACCTTTTTGCCAACCCTCTCCTTGATGATGATTTCAGCATCATGCATTTTTCCAATTTCTTTTGATATAAAAGGCACAGTGAAATTCAATTTTTCAGACAGACTGGTAATGGTATCTGGCTCTTTCATCCGGCTCAGGGATAGCAGTATCTTGAAATTAATTATTGACATGGTTGATTAAATGAGGGGTATTCAGCCAATGTATTTATATCTACTCGACAATATCGATTATAATGACAGGAGGACTCAAGATGGGCAATAATAAGGAGAGAGTAATAATCTACTCATTGAGCATTATGATGTTAATGGCCGGTTTTTCAGGGCTGTTTATTCTGGATGATAATGTCCTGGGAAGTGATGTCAAAGATCAGCCGACAGCACCACCGGAAGATGTGGAGAACCTGGATACAGGTGAAACATTCAGAAATATTCAAGATGCCATTAGTGATGCAGATACCTGGCCAGGCCATACAATTTTTGTCGGTGTGGGCACATATGCCGAAAATGTCAATGTGAATAAGGCCATAACTGTATTGGGTGAAGATGTGGCTACCACAACAGTGACCAGTTTCACGGCAACTGTTGATGGCGTGAGCATAATAGGATTTACTACCACTGCCTCACCGGGAATAGGCCTGGATGCGGTTCAGGGATGCACGATTGCGGATAATATTGTCCAAGGTTCTGCAGGTTCCGGTTCTGGAATATTCTTATCTTATTCAGATGGAAACACCATAGAACGAAACGATGTTTCAGTGTCCCCTGTTGCTGAACCCTGGAGATATGGCATATTTATTGACCACTCAAATAACAATTATTTTGATGGAAACATTGGAGCAAACAACTGGGCAACCATGCGGATGGATTATTGCACTGGCAATACCTTCAGAAACAATGTCATGACAAATGATGGCATTGCTATTCTGGGCTATACCTATTCTTATTATGATCATGATATTGACACTTCAAATACCGTGAATGGAAATCCGGTATATTACTGGAAAAATGTAGTTGGTGGCACTGTTCCTGAAGGAGCCGGTCAGATATATCTTGTAAACTGTGAGAATGTAATAGTTGAGAATCAGAATACTGAAATGTCCGCAACCGGAATAGATCTGGTACTTTCCACAGGATGCACCGTAAGGGACTGCACAGTGAGAAATTCGTATTTTGGTATTGATTTACTGCTTTCAGATGGCTGTTATGTGACAAACAATGATGTTCGAAGCCCTGGACTCACATGGGGTATCAATATCTGGATTAGGTCTTCAATCAATAGCTTCATAGAATACAATACAGTTTCAAATGACGGCACCAATCCAGCTGGTGACGCAATCATTGTGGATGCCATGGACAGAACAGGCGCATATCTAGCTCCTGCAACCGACAATGTGTTTGCATACAACACTGTAAGCTTGGCTAATTATGGTATTGTCATGAGACAATGGGTAGCCGGAAACCTGGTTTATCACAATAATTTTATGACTGGAACAATAAATGGTCAAGTAGATGCTGACAGTAATTTCTGGGATGATGGCTATCCCACAGGAGGAAATTACTGGGTGGACTATACTGGTATTGACAGTTTTTCAGGTCCCAATCAGGATATTGCAGGAAGTGATGGCATAGGAGACACACCTATGCAGTCAGATAATTATCCACTTATGGAATTGGTAGTCCCATCCACCGGTCCAGAGCCGCCAGTTGATGTGTGGGCAGAACTCAGAGACAATAATGTAAACATTAGCTGGACACTGTCTGCCGATGATGCTTCACTGGACAGATATGAAATTTACAGAGGCACAAGCTTCGATGATACTGGAGCAGGTTATTCATACATAGGCCAGGTGTCTGCCGGAATTGGATTATTTGAGGATATTGATGCAGGTTATGGAGATACAAATAATTACTACTATTATGTGAGAGCAGTCGATGCCAGTGAGGACTTCGGCAATAGCGAGACCCAGGGGGGGAAGAACTCTGTATCAGTGAATATTGGTTGGAATATGGCATCCACACCTTTGGCATTACAATCCGGCAGCCCGGAAAGTGTCATGCAAATATTGCAGTATAGGTATGTGAAATACTATGATCCAACCAATTTTTCCGACCCATGGAAGACATATTCTCCATTGAGCTCTCCATCAGTAAATGATTTGAGTAATATTGATAGAACCATGGGCCTCTGGATTTATGCATTGGCAGATGATCAATGGGTGACTGCTGGACAGGTGCCTGATTCTACCGACATTGACCTTAATCCTGGCTGGAATCTTGTAAGCTATCCATCTGCTACAAATGAACTGGCCTCAGATTCCCTGCTTGGCAAGGGGGTTGACTGGATTTCAATCTATGATTCGGTGGCACCATTTGTCATAGACAAAGATGACCTGAGCACCGTAGATATGAGCCAGGGAAATGCCTACTGGGTTCATGTGGATGCTTTCACTGTGTGGACTGTGGATTACTAAGCTATCTGGGGCCTAATAGCCCCTTTCTTTCATTTTTCAACACAAATTATATACTGGGCAAAATCAATCCAGTATAGGTGCTAAAATGTGTGCCAAGAAGAGAGATGATGTGGATTCTGATGAATCCATTGGTGAGCCAATGTCGGGTATGGAAATAGATTCTCAATCCATGGAAGATTTTGTAAAAGACTATCTTGATGCTTACAGGGAGTATCTGTCCAACAAGGATATGGATGAGCGCCATTTGCCGCAATTTTACAAGGGATTTCCCTTTGTTGTGGAGATTTATGCCCTGCCAAACAAGGCAGTCTGTGCGCTTTTCAAGAAGAGCAATCGCTCCAAATTCGC
>DAOVXH010000037.1 GCA_030636255.1 Methanomassiliicoccales archaeon | reverse complement strand
ATAATCAACATCATCATCGCCAGCACCATCATCTGCACTGGCTGTCCAGTTTACTGCATTGTCGTCAAGGCCACCGCCACCGCTGTACTGAATCACCGCTTCCAGATAGTCAATACTAATAGGTTCGTTTGGGGTTGTCTGGTATATACCCCAACAGAGTGTGCCTTCTACTGATATATAATCCGCACAATTGGTAGTGATGCTTTCTGTTATTGTCAAATCAATTCCTGCAGATGCTGAGTCGGCAACACCAATCTGGCCCCATGTGGTTGTGACCTGGTTGTAGGCCCATATCTGATAATCTGTTGCAAGGACACATTGGCCTTCAAATGTCATGTCAATTTGAGTGATTGTTGCAGGGCTCTCTGCCACACTGATATTGCTCCACACGAATGCCTCGTCCCCGTTTCCAGGGTCAGAGGTGGTCCATCTTATATTATTGGAGCTGGAAATTTCGCCGTATTCCACGGTGCTTGCCTCAAATGGGCCAGACTGGGGGTTCGGGCCTGGTCCAGTCATATCATGAACATCATAATAGAATGCAATGTGGGTTCCAGATGGACTTGTAACTCCATTGTATGTGTAAGTTGATGAACCGGCAGCAGTTCCATAATGCTCCACAGTTAATCCTGTTGGAGACGCTGGAGCCGTTGAATCAAGGGTTGTGAAACTCCAGGTTGCAGATTGGGCTGTGAACTCGCCATCATAGGCGGTTGCATACCATGAGTATGTTGTGCTCTCGGAAAGACCATTCCATGAAATGGAGGAGGTTCCTCCGCTTATCACATTGTTCTGGAAATCTATCTGGCTGTCGTCTGAGGCATCGTAGAACCTGACTGTCATGGTGTCGCTATCTGGGTCAGAAACATCAACGCTAAGTGTCGGTGATGTGGCGATTCCGGTTGCCAGGTCTGCCGGTACTGGATTAATTGGAGCATTTGGTGGATTATTGCTGCTAGCTATTTCTGGGACTGCATTTACATTGTTGTCCTCATTGGTTGCAGTATCCACTGCTCTAACCACATACCACCAGTTGGTTCCGTCAAATTCTCCTGCACCTGAATCTGTATAGGTATCAGTGCCAGCTGGTACATTATCCAGGTATGCTCCGACTATTGGGGTGTCTGCCCTGTAGATATTGTAATGGTCAACATCATTGGCACCCGCCCCGTCGTCTGCGGATAGAGTCCAGTCCAGGCGATTATCCTCTGTTGTTGCGCCACCGGTATATGTCAAAAGAACATCGTCAACATACCAATTATCAAGCTGGAATGCATTTCCATCAACTGTCCAGCCCACATAGAATGTTCCAGAGCCAACATTGGCGTCATTTAATACAATAGCTGGCTGTGTTGGGCCGTCGCTGGCATCCTGCACACCATTTGATATAATCTCCCAGCCAGCATCAATCCAACTGCTTCCGTCATTGCTTGTCTGAACCTTCACTGTGACGCCGGTATCATAATCATCAAAGTATTGTCTGAACGAAAGGTCAAGGTTACTCATGCCAGTAGTGTCCATTGGCCCTGCATATATCGTCCAGGTATCTATGCCATTGAACCATGTAAAATGCGCTTCAGGAGATGCTCCCCCTGCAACCGACGTGGTGGTGCTGGTCCAGTCATCTGTGGGGTCAATTTCTCCCCATCCTGCTGCAGGATAGCCGCCACTCCAGTCCTCATCAATCAAAGTGGAACTTGATGTTCCATCCCAAGTAACAGTCAGTCCGGTTGGAGGCTCAACGCCGCCGTCCACTATTGCAGTATCTGTGACTGTTGCCGGGCCTGTGCCGTCATTGGCATCATCATAGGTGGCTGTTATTATGTCACCTTGGGCTACCTCCAATGTTCCGACACCATTTGTTGCAGAGATTGTAATTGAGCCAGTAAATACGCTGGTGTCATCTCCTGTTTCGATGAGTGTGACTGTTTCCACTCCAAATTCTGTATCGCTGTCAATGTCAACATCTACATTCTGAGGAGAGCCAGGAAGGGTGTTCAGGTCAATATCGCTAACAGTTATTGTAACCGAGTCTTCAATGGCATATAATGTCCTGTCCAACTCGATTGTGCCTGCCGAGGATACGTCAACAGCATTGTAAATAACAAGTGCAAAGTCCTGGTCAACTGCCCCGCCATCTATTACATCAGTTGGCACATTCTGGGCTATTATGTCTATTGTGTAGATGCCGCTCTGAAGCTGGCCTGTTGGTATGTAAACACATTCCACATTGTTTCTGTCATCATAATTGTCACCATTATTATCCCAGCTCTCTCCAGCAATATTTGTGTTCCTTGCGGCAGTATCTGGTGTGCTCATACCGTTTGTGAATGAATTGCCATACCATATTTGTCCGCCGGGTGCTGTTATTCTCAAATTAAGGTCATTTACCAGGGCAGGATTTGCCAGGGATGCACCAGGGGCATCTGTCCACACAAGGGTTATCTTCAATGGTTCTGCGCCTGATTGGTAAGATATATCTTTAGAAAATGTCTGGCCAGTGGAAAGAAGCTGTGGATTGTCCATCTGAATGACGTCCACTGGGGGATCAACTATAGGCGGAAGGTAGGCGCGCCCCCAGCCCTCATTCCCATTTGGTATATCTAGGGTTCCAACATCAATGGCAGCGTTAATTAAAAGTGATTTTACCATGGCCGGCATGGGTGCTGTGCCATAGGTGGCAGTGTACCATTCTACAATAACTGCTAAAGCGCCGGCCACATTTGGAGTTGACATGGATGTTCCAGAACTCCACTCATACCTGGTATCTGGGGTGTATAGTCCATAATACATATCAACTGGGTTATTTGTTGTATGTGTTGAAAGTATAGCTTCTCCTGGGGCAACAATATCTGGTTTGATACGGGTGTCCTGTTCAAGTCCCTTGGCACTGAAGGATGGCACCTGATCTGGATTATCTGCGTCTGTGGATGAATATGTTGAAGACTGGCCAGTTTGATATGAACTTGCATCTGGGTGGTAGGTCTCAGTAGCCCCTACTGTTATTACGTTCTTTCCGCTACCTGGCGAGCCTATGGTTTGGGTGCCATAATTGCCACCATTTCCAGCTGAAGTTGTAATAACCATTGGCTGCTGTCCTGCCGTGGACGCGGCAACGTCACGTACGTGCTGGTCATAGTAAATATCATTGTCTTCATAAATACTGTCTGCAAGGTCTGCACGTTCGCCCCATGAATTTGAGTGAACATATACGCCAGCATCATAAGCATCCTGGAATAAAGTGTCCCAGCCTGCCTGGTCTGTTGGAATTCCTGTGCCGCTGCCTGCGTCGGTGAATATCTTCTGGGCAAAAAGCTCAGCATCCGGTGCAACACCAGCTCCAACATAGTAATTGGTTGAACCGTATTTGGTTCCTGTACCTGCCGAGCCATTGGCTGCTACTATGCCTGCACAGTGTGTTCCATGGCCATAGCCATCGGCCCAATAGCCTGAGGCGGTGTAATCTACACCCCCCACAACCCTATTTTCAAAATCTAGATGTCCGGCATCGCCAACAGTTCCATCACTTAGGCCAGTGTCAGCAACTGCCACAATTACACCAGAACCGTCCCAACCCAGGTGATTTGCATAACTTCCAAACCCGCCATATGGTGTGTCGGCAGTCCATATTCCGCCGGTGATTTCAGAGTCTACCTCGTCACAAAGAGCATTTTCATCTATCTGATTAATCCATATAACATCTGAAAATTGAGCAATATCTGGAATTGAGGCCACATCTGCGTCTATAATAATTTCATGTTTCTGATATGGCTCATTATATGAATAGTCCATCACACCATAGTTTGCGAAAATAGTGGATATGGTGTCCATGGTATCTGGTCCGTCCCATATTTGAATCTTAGTTTCTCCAGAATGCATGTCTGGAGCCATCTTGTAAGCAGGCTGGTAGATACCAGACCACTCCACAATATGAAGGTTCTGGGCTGCGGATATTTCTTCATTTGTTGCCCTTACAATATAAGCATGGTTTGGAATATAATCATAAAAATCAATTCCTAATCCTCTAATGTCTTCAAGCCACTGGGCCTTCACTGGGCCAATAAATTGGAGTATGTAAGTTCCTTCTGTCCCTGGAGCATAATCATAAATTTTTAGATTGTCTGCCAGGTCAGGTTCACCCACAGAAGTATCAAATGAATATGACTTCAAACCAATCATTGTTCTGTCATTAATTGGGCTGACTTCCATGTTCATTCTACTGAACAAATCTTTCATATTATCGGTAACCTTGGCTAACACGAAACTATCATAATTTTCTATGATTTCTATGTTCAATTCATTTAACAATTCTAGTTGTGATTGGCTGGTAATTCCAATCTGCATATAATGTGTAGAGGAGGTGACCTCTGCATCGGTAAATGATACTGACACTGGCAGAACCATACAAATTGCAATGATAATACTCAAAACAGGGCCCACAATTTTTAAACTGTTGATTTTCATTCCTTCAACTCCTATAGGACAGGGGGAATCGAAGGGACTGATTGTCTCTTGCCTGTTTGGCAGTAGAATTTACAAATAATTGCCCTCTATCCATTAATCTTGCCAGGCCTAAAGAATGGCCCGTACTAATATTATTGATTATGTGGTGTATTGTATAAATATTTGTTGCCAAAATTAATTAATATGAAAATATGGGAAGATATTTCGGCAAAAATCATCAAGTGAGAAAATGTCGATACTATTTTATTCCACATTTAATATATAGGTGCAGTTCGGAATGGGATGCAATGGATATTCAGTATGTCTTAGCAGTAGGTATCTTCGCTGGCGTTTTCGCATTGATGATAACTGAAAAAGTTCACAGAACTGTTGCTGTTATTGCCGGTGCTGTCCTAATGGTGGGATTCGGTATCCTTGATGAGCAGGGGGTTATAGAGGCCATTGAATGGGAAGCCCTGGGGCTCATATTCGGAATGTTCGTTCTGGTTGCTGCCCTGACATAATCTGGGTTCTTCCGTTGGCTGGGGCTCCATGCCCTAAAATCTGCAAAATTCGACCCTCTGAAAATATTCATTTTGTTTTCAGTATTATCGGCAGTACTGGCTGCCTTCATGGACTCCATTACCGTGCTAATATTCATGGCATCTTTGATTATTGAGGTGTGTGTTATTCTGAAAATGCCTGTTCTTCCATTCCTTCTGGGGTGCATCACCTCGGCAAACATTGGAGGCAGTGCAACCATGGTTGGAGACCCGCCAAACATAGTTATTGGCTCGGCCCTGAACTTCACATTCATGGACTTTGTTACAAACACTGGCCCTATTGCTGTTGTTGTATTTTTATTCAATATTACATTCTTCTACCTATGGTACAAGAAGATATTCAAACACCCAGACATAGACATGGACAAGATGTATGAGGAGCATGAAGACCTTGAACCGCATCATGCGGTAACAGACTGGAAATTGCTCTGGATCTCTCTCAGCGTCTTTGTGTTTACAGTTACCCTCCTGGTTCTGCATCACAGTCTTGGACTGATTGTTGCCTTCGTTGGAATAATGGGCGCGACTTTGGTTCTGCTTTTTGGCGGCCCAAAGATGCCGGAACTTGTAGAAAAAATTGACTGGCATACCCTTCTATTCCTTGCAGGGTTGTTCGTCATGGTAGGGGGTCTGGAGCATGCCGGGGTCCTTGATACCATTGCCGATGCAATAATCAACATAGGTGACGGAAATATCGTCATAACACTGACGCTCATTCTCTGGGTTTCAGCCATCTCATCGGCATTGCTGGACAATGTGCCATTTGCCGCTGCAATGGTACCTGTTATTCGTGGAGTTTCAGAAAGCACTTCTGCAAGTATGCTGAACCCAATGGCCTTTACTCTGGCCCTGGGCTGTGACATAGGAGGCAATGCAACGCCCATCGGTGCGTCTGCAAACGTTGTGGGTCTGGCAGTGGCAGAAAAGCATGGAATAAAAGTTACCTGGAAGGAGTATTGTAAGGTGGCAATCCCAGCAATGGTGCTGGCCATGATACTCATCAATATCCTGATATTGTGGACCTATGCTTGAATGAGGGCTCCCCACGCTAAAGATGAAGGAACAGAGTTCCTTCTGTTTATGAAATGAACCTCTGGCTCATTTAACATAAAGCATGGGGCATCCCTTCAGTTTTCGGATTGAATACATTATTAGATTGATGATGCTGTCTTCAATCTTAATCTGGGATGCTCGTGCTTTGAGCTGTGAGTCCTTTGACTGAACTATTCGTCGCCTTTCATCCACAATCCTGAAGGATGCGGCATTCAGGCGAGACATGTTCAGTGATATAATAAAACAAAATCATTTCTTAATCTGGCGCTTTGGTTTGGTCTCTTCCTTCTTTGCAGCACTGGCTCTTTTTACCAATGGGTGATGGTCCTTTGATAGGGCCCGAGGAATCTTCTTTGTGGGTTGGGTATGTTTTCTAACTGGAACAGATTGTTTTGAAGGTGAGGTATGCTTCATTGGTGGTTTGTGCTTTGGCTTGGTTGGTGGGGGCGCCCTCTCCCAGTTTGTTGATTTGTGAGCATCCTTGGCCTTTCTGTAAGTTAATGATTTGTCAGCCCATTCATCCTTTGGTTCTGATTCCTTTGGTTCAGCAGGTGAGGCGCGCTTGCGTTCTATTGCAGAAACACCTATTGTGGTGGCAATGACAGTAAGAACAATCATCATGAAGGCCATGTTCAAAAACAGATTCTGATACCCTTCCATGAGCTGGAAGTATGGGGTTGCCCCCGGAAGAGGATTTCCAGATAGGTCCATGCTGTCCATGAACTCTGGGATTGTGAAAGGCAATTGTGCCAAAACTGCTGCGGCCAGTCCTCTTGGTATCATTGTATAAATGTATGATTTGTCTTCCTTTGATTCCGGCTGTATGGAAACAGTAACTGTTGCTGCAATGTACCTCATTATGAACATTCCTATGAAAAGAATCCCCATGAGAAGTACAAAGACATAGATTGGGTTGTCTACAAGCCAGGCTGGAAGGAACCATGGAAGATTATTGAAGCTTCCAGAACCGATGGAGAACACGAAGGTTATTCCCAGGTAGACAAAGAAGAATGTTCGTATTAAGAATGACACTTCAGAATGAAATTGTTTGATATGCTCGTCGAAAACAAAGCTTCCTTTAATTTTCAGTATCCTAGCTATCTCGTCTTTGTTACTAAGTACCAGGCCGAAAACCAGGGCCGCAATTGCACCACTAACATGAATGAACTCGGTCATTGCATAGAGCACCAGAAGCGCTGCAATTGTTATCATGAAGGAGAATGGTTTACCCTCCAGTCTCTTTAAAACCCAGAGCCAGAGCACGCCAAAAAGGAATGCAATGAAAGCCGCCAGAACAAAGGATGTTAGAAGCTGCTGTATCATGTCCCCGGTATCAAGATTTCCGCCTATTAGCACTTCAATAAGTATCAGGGCTGCCACAATGCAAAGAACATCAGTTAGGACGGACTCAAGTGTAAGCAAAACCTTGGTGTCCTCCTTGACGCTGGCACTGGCCATAATAGGGATTACTACTGCACTGCTAACACCCCCTAGGATACAACCAAATAGAAGGCCAATCACAACATCCATGTTCAGGAAATAGAAACAGATCATTGCAGTAACAAACATTGTTCCGATGAAGGCAATGCTTGTGTGAATCATTGCTGCGCCGAACTTTTGCATTGTCTTTTCCAGATTGAGATTGAGGCCACCATCAAAGAGTATAATGACAAGTGCCAGTGCTGAAAATATAGGTGCTATGGAATCCAGGGTCGCCCTGGGTATTACTTCGTGCCCGAATGAAAGAAGAATAGGCCCGAGAAAAAGACCAATGAATATTAGAATTAAAATATCTGGAATCTTGGTGCGTTCGAATAACAAGGAGCCAAGAAAGCCCAGTAATATGATTATGCCGATGCCAGCAAAAAGGTAAGATACGTCCATGCTCAACCCATTTACAGAAGGTAAATGCGGTTATTATAGTTTACCATATAGCATTTAGAGACTATACCCAATATGGCCTTTTCACATCATCATAGGCACTCATTGCTGCTATTGCGCCTTCTGCTGCAGCGGTTATAACCTGACGAAGGCCGCCAGTTACGTCTCCAGCAGCATAAACCATCTTGACATTGGTTCTCAACTTGGTATCAACCTTGATGTAGCCAGAGTCCTGAAGTTCTGCTCCCAAGGAAACTGCCAGTTCCGTGTTGGGAATCTCCCCCACAGAAATAAAGACACCCTGGAATTCATGGTCCTCTACTTCTCCGGTTGTCTTGTTGAGCATCCTTATGCCAGTAACCATATCATCCCCAAGAATTTCCTGGGTATCCTGATTGAGAAGCATTTTAATATCTTCCTTGACCAACTGGTCCTGTAGAACCTGTTCTGCTCTCAGGACATCACGCCGGTGAATTAGAGTCACGTCGGCACCCACATGTTTCAGATGAAGTGCTTCTGTCAGTCCATTATTTCCACCGCCAATGACTGCCACATTTTTGCCTCTGAAGAATGCACCATCGCAGGTTGCACAATATGATACGCCTCGGCCAGTTAGTTTTTCTTCGCCTGGCACACCAATCTTTTTGTATTTGGCTCCAGTAGCGAATATTACTGATTTGGATTGAAAGGTTCTTGAACCAGCATTGATGGTAAACACACCATCAGACTGGTTCACAGATTCCACATGAACCCCCACCTCAACAGGCAAATTCTTCTCGGCATGCTCTTTCATTTTCATCATCAGATCCATGCCACCTATTCCTTCATAGCCAGGATAATTTTCAATCCATGGAGATGTTGCAGCCTGACCGCCGCCCATTCCCTCGTCAAGAATGATTGCGTTGAGGCCTGCCCTGGCTGCGTAAATACCAGCAGAGAATCCTGCAGAAGCTCCGCCGATTATTACTAGGTCGTATTCCATATGATTACCTTCTTACAAATGGCTCTGTATCTTTGGCTCCAGGGCAGTTTTTGGCATTGCGCCCATTGTCTTGTCAACTAATTCTCCGTTTTTAAAGAACAAAAGGGTGGGGATGCTCATTATTCCATGAGTCATGGCTGTTGCCTGGTTCTCATCTGTGTTCAGTTTTCCAAAGACTATCTTGCCCTTGTAATCGCCAGCCAGTTCATCAATAACTGGTCCAAGTATTCTGCATGGTCCACACCATGGTGCCCAACAGTCAATTATAACATAGGGATACTTACCGATAAATTCATTAAATTCACTATCTGATACATTCACTGGCTCACCTGGCCAGTCTGCGCCTGCGTCACTCATTTTTAATTCCTCCAAATTGGTAGTCTCTCGGACATGGTGTGTCGTCAATTCTTCCATTCTCCTTTTGCGGAGAGTCTCCAATTTCGTATTGTAATCGTCATCGTTCATTGTAAGACCCGATATTAGACTTTCGCTCGTTGACTATATAAGTTTTCCCGAAAAAATGCCCGGGGCAAGGTTTTTACATGAAATTTGACATGTCCGGACGGTGAGAAGAGTGTCCGTAAGGATAAAAGTGAAGAGTGCCGAATCTGGTTCCACGGTGGATATGGAACTTGAAGGCGATAATACGGTAAATGAGATTATTGAAAGCGCAGCTGGATATTGGGATATGAATGCCGGCGCATATGTTCTGAGGCGGGGGAAAAATTTGCTAAGAGGAACAGCAACAGTTGCAGACATGGGTCTGATTAATGATGATATTGTGGAACTTATTCCAGACCCCGAGGGTGGGAGCCTTTCTGCAAAAGGCGGTGTCCATCTGCAGGATGGCTAGTAGATGTCCCTGCCAATGAATGTACTAAAAGCCAGACTCATTAATGAACTGGCAATGTGCAGAAATAATCTGGATTATATCATTGAATGTTCAGATGAGGCATTTGCAGAATTACCTGTCACCCTGGATATTGCAATGCGTGGAGTTCCCGGGCCAATGCTGGTGAAGGGAAAAGTAGCAGATAAAAAGGAACATGGCCTGCGCATAATCATAACTCCAGAATACCCATATGAAAAGCCAATTGTTCGCTGGCAGACCGCTATATTTCATCCAAACATAATGCTTCCCAGAGATGGTGGATACGTGTGCACAAAATTGCTTGATAGCTGGAATTTTTCTTCCAATCTACTGGGGTTCATTCAGGGAGTTGAGAGCCTCCTGGCAAATCCAAATCCCATGAGCCCCTATGATACTGAAAGTTGCATGTTAGCATCAGAGAAATTCATTAACAAGCCCTATTCTCCAGAGGAACTGGTCAAAGAAAGAAGGGGGCCTAGAATTGTCAGTTAATATCATATCAGAAACCAAGCGAGAGGTTCTTGAAAGACCGCCACCGGAAAATGCAATTTCACATATCTGGCATAAAGGAACTGCGCCTTCAGAGAAGGCAACAATGCCTGCTTCAGACACGGTTATAGCATATGTGAACAAGCATGCAGAGGCAAAGATGCGGAATCATGCACTGGCCTATCGCAATCAAAAATTGGAGGTTATGGGGCTTCTTTTGGGCGAGGTAAGAACCTGGCAGGGGCAAGAATATGTGCTGGTCCGGGATGTGGTTACAACCGACCTAGATGCAACATCGGTTTCAGTTAAGTTTGATAATAAAGGCTTTGAAAAACTATTCGCAGGCCTGGACGATGCTGGCTTTGACTATGTGGTTGTGGGATGGTATCATTCCCATCCTGGCTATGGTTGCTTTTTGTCAGAAACTGACATTAAAACCCATGGCGGTATTTTTGTCAGCCCCCATCAGGTGGCAATAGTTATCGACCCACTGAACTTCCAGATTGAGGCTTTTTTGCTGCGGAAAAATGAAGGGCAGATAAATCAATTCAAGGTTTACTGGGATACATGGGATGACCCCTACGGTGGGTTGAGAAAAATCAAAAAATGATTCGTGAAAAGCACAATAATTTATTCGCCAGAGTCACAGTGAGTTGTTCTTTCAAAATTTCGGGGTGGGCGGGGGTCTCTCGAATCTAAACAATGAATTATTCTTTCAAACTTTTGGGGTGGGCGGGGGTCTCTCGAATCTAAACAATGAATTATTCTTTCAAACTTTTGGGGTGGGCGGGGGTCTCTCGAAATCAGCTCTGCTGATTTCTAGACCCATATGGCATGACGGGCGCGCATATTTGCCTCGTTCTGCCCCATCTTTTTCATTATTTCAGGTATGAGACTGTCTAGGAATACCAGAGCAGTTATCTCAAAAACAGTTCCCAGGGGAGCCAAACATGCATCATCGGCGTCATTTCCAACATCAAGATGAATTACCGAGCTTGCCGCATGTGCCAGCTTTGAGTGGGCCTCTGCTGTTAATGCAATGACCTTGGCATCCAATCGCCTTACAATATTGGCTGTCTGGATGGCAGACATTGTTTCTCCTGTATTTGACACAATAATCACAAGGTCATCCTTCTCAACTATTGGGGTGATGGTCTCGCCTATGAAAAATACTTTCAAACCAAGCTGGACAAGCCGAATTGCAAAGGCCTTGCACATTGTTCCGGACCTGCCAACGCCGTAGATGAATACCTTCTCTGTCCCCAGAATATTATCAATAAGAAATTGGCGCTCAGAGTCCTGCTCTTTTGCCAGGGATTCTTGCACCCTTTTCAAAATATGGTCTTCTGCCTGTGTCAAAATATCACTTCTTCTTTTTGGT
>DAOVXH010000055.1 GCA_030636255.1 Methanomassiliicoccales archaeon | reverse complement strand
TATTTTGAAATCCCGCCCCAGAAATATAAAGGAACTTTGGAATTATGGATACTGGCCAGTGATATTTCAGGAGCTTCAGCCAGACTTCCTTCAACAGGCTGCTATGATATTGAACTTGAGGGCCCGGAGCCGTCAAATCCATTTCCCTGGAACATTGTTGTTATAGTGGCAGTCCTGGCAATTGTTCTTATTGCCACAGAATTGATTTTCAAGCCAGGTTTTTATCGCCCTACAGGCCGCCAGAAGGCCCAGGCACTTGAGGAAGAAGACCGAAAAAAAGAAGTGGAAGAACAAAATAAGTAATTCATTCAAATTTTTTGGCCTGCTTAGCCAATGCCTCTGGGTCAATAAAATACACTTCTCTGGGCGCAGCCCCCTCCTTTTCTGCAAGCCCTCGATGTACTATAGAATTCAGGGCATTCATTGCCATCTGGTCTGTTATGCCCATTGAATGTGATATGTCGAATGCTATAGCATGTTCCATCTCAAAAAGATTGATGAATGTTTTCTTGACTATGTCTTTCATATCAGTGGCAGCCAGTATTGTGTCAAAGTTTAGATAATCTATAACTGTGCGCTCTGCCTTGTTCTTCAATGTCGCCTGTCCCCCTCTGAAATCTTTTAGAAGGGTATTGTTGATAAGATCCAGGTCATAAGAATATCTGGCATTTTTTGTGTATGTGCAAACGCGAATTTCAAATGGCACCATGCCAGTGCTTCTGATATGATTCCACATGTCTTCCATGAGTCGAACCTTTGGGACATAATGCCTTATTGGGCCTGCCAGCGGGTCTTCTGATTTTGTCTTGATTGACTCCGGGTAATAGAATTTAGTAAGGAAAGCACGAATCATGACATTTTCCCGTTGGATATGCTGTTGCCTGTCCCATTTGTCCAGGCTGAATGCGTCATAACTGAAATGCTCCACCCACCCCATTCCCTGTCCCATTAGAGCGATGGTCTTTGTTGGAGTATTATAGTCCCAATTTTCCTTGAGTTTTGGCTTTAAAAATCGTATGCCAGCATTTTCAATATCATCTTCTTTGGCCAAGGCATCCAGTAATGATGTGTATTCCTTACCATTTATCATATAAACTATGTCAGCCAATGCTTTTTTTGGCTTTGCTATGTACTCCAGTAATGAACGTTTCAATTCCTTCTCTGCATGAAAATCCACCTCTTCCTCCGGACCGAGTTTGAGAATGGCCTGGCAGAGTTCCAGGGGGTCGGTCATCCCATAACCATAAGCCCATTCATTTAAATTTTTTGCGCTTATGTACAGTTTCCATGAATTAACCCACCCCAGCAATGGCTTATTCCCCCCACCCAGCTCCTCCGCTAGCTCAGCCCAACCCCCCTTCACCTGCTCGGAGCTGAAATTGTTAACACAAAACAAAACCTTAAATTAATTATACCAGTTGTATTCTCTCGATGGTTGATAACAATGAAAGTACTGTTCATTCACGCGGATTTTATAGAGTACGAGGCTAGGAAAAAGACCAAGCTGGCAGAAGAAATCAGTGATAGCCAGAAAAAGAATCGCGTTGAAGAAGTGCTTGTTGCCTTCATTAGTTTTGAAAAGAGGGACGAAGGCAAGGAAGATGCTGCAGCAAAGGCCCTGGTGACAAACATTGAGGAAATCGCCAGCCAGGTAGAAGCCCAGCGCATAGTCCTTTACCCCTACGCCCATTTAAGTTCATCATTGGCCAAGGCCAGTGCCAGTATTAAGATTCTTCATGCTGCCGAGGAAATTTTGAAAGAAAAAGGTCATGAAGTATATGCCTCACCATTTGGCTGGTACAAATCATTCAATATCAGTTGCAAGGGACATCCCCTCAGCGAGCTTTCCAGGGAGATAACTGCCGACGACGCAGAACCTGAGGATCAGGACCTTTCAGATGCAGTCAAGGCCGAGGAAAAAATCAAGAGCCAGTGGTTTGTTCTGGACACCGATGGAAATGAACACAATCTAGAACTGGACCAGAAAAAGAACAAGGTCAAGGGCTATGATTTTCAGGATAACATTAATCTCAAAAAGTTCTGCCAGTATGAAATGGCAAAGAGCCGTATAAGCAAACAGGAACCACCGCATATAGAACTGATGCGCCGCCTGGAACTTGTGGACTATGAGCCAGGCTCGGACCCGGGCAATTTCCGATACTATCCCAAAGGCAAGCTGATAAAGAGCTTGCTGGAACGGTATGTTAATGACGAGGTCAAGCGCACTGGTGGTATGGAAATTGAATCGCCAATAATGTATGATTTTGAGCACCCCAGTTTAAAATCTTACATGAACCGATTTCCAGCCAGGCAATATACAATTCAGACACCTGACAAACGCGTGTTTTTACGATTCGCAGCTTGTTTCGGTCAATTTCTGATGATGCATGATGCCACTGTGTCTTACAAGAACCTTCCACTGAGACTCTATGAGCTTTCAAGATATTCGTTCAGGGTGGAGCAGCGCGGAGAACTTGCTGGCCTACGCCGACTAAGAGCTTTCACAATGCCAGATTGCCATTCATTCTGTGCCGACCTTCCGCAAGCCAAGGAGGAAATTGAAGACAGGTTTGAACTTTCAAGAAGCGTTCTTGAAGGCATTGGCTATGAGATTCCCAATGACTTGGAATTTGCCATTCGCGTTACCAAAGAATTCTATAACGATAATAAGGAATTCGTCATGGGCCTGGTGAAGAGATGGAACCGCCCAGCATTGGTTGAAATGTGGAATGACAGATTCTTCTACTTCGTGTTCAAGTACGAGTGGAACTTCGTTGATTGCCTGGACAAGGCTAGTGCCCTGAATACTGACCAAATTGATGTTGAAAATGCAGAACGCTATGATATCACATATATTGGCTCTGATGGTGAAAAACATTTTCCTCTCATATTGCATCAATCAACATCCGGTGCAATTGAAAGGCTGATTTACTCATTACTGGAAAAGGCAAGTATGGACTCCCAGCAGGGCATCAAGGCTCAGTTACCATTCTGGCTGGCTCCTACCCAGATAAGGCTTCTTCCGGTTAAGGGTGAGTTTGTTGATGATTGCCTGGCCATTGCAGAAAAATTGCCCGGCCGTGTAGACATTGATGATCGAGACCTATCAGTTGGCAAGATGATACGTTATGCTGAGAAAGAGTGGATTCCGTTTATCATTGTATATGGTGATAAAGAAAAGGAATCAGGCAAATTCAGTGTTCGTATCCGTGGCCAGGAAGAAAAATCCCTTAACGCAGAAGAACTGATAGCCCTCTTTAATGAGAAGCAGGGGAATATGCCATTTGAACCACTTCCGCTTCACCGAAATATTAGCAAGCGTATAACTTTCAGAGGATAGGCGATTTCATGTCAGCCATTGTTGTTAATTCTGTATCAAAATCATTTGGGCCTCAGGTTGTTCTCAGGGACATAAGCTTTGAAGTTTTAAAGGGCCAGAAGATAGGCCTGGTTGGTCAGAACGGTACCGGCAAATCAACACTTCTCAACATAATCTACGGCCTGGAAACAGCAGACATGGGCGAGATAAAAATTCCCAGGGATGTTACTCTAGGATACATGACCCAGGAGAGCAAGCTAGATGATTCTCAAACCCTCATCGAGGCAGTTTCCCAACCTACCGGTCAATTGGGTTCTCTTGCCAAAAAAATCACCTATCTGGAAAAGAAGATGGAAGCCGAACTTTCCCAGGAAGACCTGGAATCAGTTTCAAGTGAATATGCCAAGGCACTTGAGGATTTTGCATCCAGCGGAGGTTATGGGCATCCGTCCAGGGCCGAGGGAATACTGGAAAAACTTGGTCTGGATAAGCGTACTTACAATACCAAGGTAGGTAGTCTAAGTGGAGGAGAGCGAACAAAGGCCAGGCTTGCCAGAATTATAATGGAAGCCGAGGATGCAGATTTACTCATCCTTGACGAGCCTACCAATCACCTTGATATTGAAACTACCGAGTGGCTGGAAGATTATCTGGAAAACTATCCCGGGGCAGTCATCATGGTGAGCCACGACCGTTATCTTCTGGACAAGCTGGCAACCAAGGTTGTGGAGATTGAAGCAGCCAGGTCAAACTCATACTCTGGCAATTATTCTGAATATCTGGAAAAGAAAGCACTTGAGTTTGAAAATCAGAGCAAGCGCCATTCAAAGCAACAGAAAGAAATACAGCGCCAGAAGGAAATGATTCAGTTCATGCACAGTGTTTATTCCTTCAGCAGTTTACACAAGACCCAGCAGAAGAAGCTGGACAAGATGGACAAGATTGACAGGCCCAAGGACCACACCCGGTCATATGGCATTGATTTTGGAACAGCACAGAAGAGTGGCAAGGACACTATTGATGCCGAGGACATTGGCAAAAAATATGGCGAAGTTCCCATACTTGGTAGATGCAATTTCCGAATTGAAAAAGGCGATAAGATTGGCCTAATCGGCCCCAATGGCTGTGGCAAAACCACCCTGGTAAAACTAATAATGGAAGAGGAAAAACCAAGCTCCGGTGCAATAAAAATCAGCAAGGGCGTGAACATAGGATATTACAGCCAGGAGCAGGACGGCCTTATCCGCGGAAACACTGTAATCCAGGAAATTCAAAAGCACAAGAAGGATGCATCTGAAGAATGGGTGCGCACATTCCTAGGGAAATTCTTTTTCAGTGGCAGCAGCGTGTTCAAGAAGGTGTTCCAGCTCAGTGGCGGCGAGAGGGCCAGACTATCAATAGCCAAACTTCTCATGTCCCAGCAGAACTTTCTGATTCTTGACGAACCATCAAACTATCTGGACATCTATGCAAAGGCAGCAATGGAGAAGGCATTAATCGAATACCCAGGAACAATTTTAGTAATTTCCCACGACCGGGCATTACTGGACAATGTGGCAACCGACATATTCGAAATTCGCAACGGCGGTCTCAAAACCTATTCTGGCAATTATTCTGCATACCTGAAGGCCAGAGGCAAGTCCAAGCTCTCCACTGGTGGCGATACCTATGAGGTCACAAGAAAATATACTGACTGGACCACCAAGGTAAGGTACACTCAGGGTCAGATTTTAAAAATCAGCCAGGCAGAATTGGATGGCCATCAATGGGCAATTGATAATTATTACCTGAAGAAGCGCGGCGGCAAAAAACAGAAAAGATGATATGCAATCGGTTTGATGATGGTCGGATGACAGCACGTCCCTCAAATGATGAATATTTCATGAAAATGGCCCATCTGGTCTCAGAACGCTCAACCTGCCTTCGAAGAAAGGTTGGAGCAGTCATAGTTTCTGACAAACGGGTTCTTACCACAGGTTACAATGGAGCACCCAAAGGTTTGCCACATTGTGAGGAGACAGGTTGCATCCGCCAGCAAAGAAATGTGCCCAGCGGGGAGCGCCACGAACTGTGCAGGGGCGTTCATGCAGAACAAAATGCAATAATCCAGGCAGCAGTTTTCGGAGTTAGCGTGAAAGGAGCAACAATTTTCATCACAAATTATCCATGTTCAGTCTGTGCCAAACTCTTGCTGAATGCTGGAATTACTGAAGTGATATATGATGGCGAATACAAGGATGACCTTGCCATCGAACTTCTGAGCCAGGGCGACATTTCTGTGCGGTATTATAAGCTTAATGATTTAGAGTAATTCAATAAACTCCAAGTATTCTTTATAACATTCTATAGACAATCTTTATGAACAATGAATCAATGTCCACCCAATTCCCGAGCGTGATATGTATGGATATAATTACTATGGTTAATGTTATAATCCTGAGTGCTTCAGTGCTGATATTGTTCTTTGCCATTGAGAAGAAGGACCTTCTCCAGTCGGCAATACTGCTGGGTGTTTCCAGCGCAGTTCTCAGTGCGGCATTCTTCATTGCGAATGCGCCCATTGCGGCGGCCTTTGAGCTTGTTGTTTGTGCAGGTCTGATAACAGTCCTGTTCATTTCCACAATCAGCTTGACAAGAGGAGGTGAAGAACAATGAACCCCCAGACCAAATTTGCTGCGGCAATGGGTGCTGGCTTCATCGCCTTCATTCTGCTATTATACATTGGTGGCAGCCTGATGAACGCAGTTCAGGATCAGCCCAATGTTGTCTCTGATGGTACTGACGCAGAACTTGTTGGTGGCCAGATGTGGGACGAGAGGAACATAGACATGCTTGTCCTGTCGGTGATGATGTTCGCCGGCGTTATCGGGGTATTGGCCCTTGTTGGAGGTGAATTTAAATGGCGTTAGAAATCGTACAAATCGACATTATGTTTGCCTTGATTTTCCTGGCACTGGGTCTTTATTGTGTTCTCAGTAAAAAGAACCTCGTAAAAATGGTAATCGGCCTGGAAATAATGGCCAAGGGCTCAACACTAGCATTCATCGGAATGGGTGGGGCCGCAGTTCAGGGTTATGTAATAATCGCCATATCGATAGAGGCAATAGTGGCCGCAGTTGCGCTGTCCATAATTGTCAATGTATGGAAGCAATCCAAGAGTCTGGATTCTTCCAAAATGGGAAAACTGAGGGGGTGAAGAAGAATGTTAATTGACGACACACTGCTCATAACATTGATGATTGTTCTGCCATTCGCCTTCTTTGGACTGGTCCCATTGCTGAAAAAGCTTGGTGACAAGGCACTTGCCTGGGTTTCGGTCTTGCTGGCCGCATTAGTTGCGGTTCCGGTATTCCTTCTGCTTCCAGACATTTATACTTCCGGCGCAGCTCCCATAGTGGCATCATATGACTGGGTACCCAGTGCAGGTCTTTCATTTGACGTGTTCATTGACCCACTGGCAATATTCATTGCTGCAATTGCTTCGGGAATTGGCCTATTGGTTGTGCTTTATTCCACAAAATACATGGAAGGCGAAAAAGGTCTTCCAAGATACTACGCACTTATCATGCTCTTCATCGGCGCCATGATATGTCTGGTTATTACTGATAATTTGCTGATAGTGTACTTCTTCTGGGAGATTGTTGGTTTATGTTCATATGCCCTGATTTCCTTTAATGTTGAGGACCCCAAGGCTGCCAAGGCTGGAATTAAAGCCTTTGTAACCACAAGGATTGGAGACATTGGTCTTATAATAGGTATTTTCGTGCTCTACCTGGCAACAGGAACATTCAGCGTTCAAGAAATTATAGCACTAGGCCAGGCAGGAGACATAAATGTTAATTACCTGTCTTTCGCAGGATTCATGTTCATTATTGGAGCAATGGGAAAGAGTGCCCAGATGCCTTTGCATGCTTGGCTTCCAGACGCAATGGAGGCCCCAACAACTGTCAGTGCACTTATCCATGCAGCTACAATGGTGAATGCTGGTATCTACATACTGGCAAGGATGGCACCGGCATTTGTTGCAGTAGACGGCTGGACAACCGCCCTTCTTTACCTGGGTGGAATAACTGCCCTGATAGCAGCAATAATGGCTATTGTGGAACCTGATTTAAAACGATTACTGGCATATTCCACAGTTAGCCAATTAGGGTACATGGTATTCGCCCTTGGTCTTGGACTTAGCGGCGTATTCATATCACAGTATCATCTTCTGAACCACGCAATATTCAAGGCATTGCTTTTCCTATGTGCTGGAGCAATAATTCACTCTGTTGGCACAAGGAACATGTATGAAATGCGGGGCCTGAAGAAGGAAATGCCCAAAACTCGATTCCTGATGTTATTTGGGGCCCTGGCGCTGGCCGGAATTCCAATATTCAGCGGTTTCTGGAGCAAGGACTTGATATTTGCAGGAGCTTATGAGCAAGAATTGTGGATACCACTGATTCTTGTGGTTGTCACTGCAATGCTCACAGTTGCATATTCACTGAGAATGTATTTCCTGGTCTTCGAGGGAGAGCCCAAGAAGGAAAGGCATGTCCATGAGACACCTGGAGTCATGCTCCTGGTACTGGGAATACTGGCAGTAGGCGCAATAGCGTCCTGGGCCGCAGTGGAGATGTTCAGCATGGGATTCAGTGACTTCGGTCTTGCAGGAGCAGATTTCCACACACATTACCTGGGAGAATTTGTCAACCACACATTAACTAATTTGACAGTAGTTGGTATTACCCTTTTGGGTATTGGTGCTGGTGCTGGACTGTGGTACGGCCGAAACAGCCTCAAGTCAAATAAGGTGAGCCAGTGGGTCATCAAGTATGGAAGAATGGGCTTTGGGTTTGACAAGCTATATGATGATGTTGCACTTGGTGTGAAGAAACTTTCTATCAGACTGAGAAAACTTCAAACTGGCGACGCAAACATGAACTTTATTGGTGTAGTAATTCTCATGCTGGTGCTATTTGTTATGCTTTTCATGCAGGGGGTGCTCTAATGATGTTACTATTACCTCTAATAATTCTGATACTTGGAGCCTATATTGCCTTTGCAGTTGGAAGGTTCGGAGAAAAGAATTCCAATTCACCAGCCATGATTACAGCATTGTTCTCCCTGATGGCTTTAATTGTGTCAGGTTTCCTGGCAATGGCCTGGATGGAGTTCAATAATGCAGTCAATCCCCTTACTGCAGAATTCATGGGCTTCAACATAATAGATGATATACTCACATATTCAGTCGGAAGCACAGATTTCGTTCTTGAGCCACTAGGCGCGTTCCTGATGCTGGTTGCAACCGGCCTTACATTTGTCGTATCCATCTACTCCATTGGATACATGAAGGATAAATCTAGGAAGGAATATTTCTACCCACTGTTCCTGCTAATGGTTGCTGGAATTGTTGGAATTGCCATTTCATCGGACCTGTTCATGATGTATGTGTTCTTTGAGCTCATGTGCGTTGCCAGCTATGTTCTTGTTTCATTCAATAAGGACAAATGGGAGTCCATTGAGGCAGGTATGAAATATCTGGTGCTCAGCGCAGCAGGTTCCGCCTTTGCACTATTTGGAATTGCCCTGGTCTATGGTCAGTTCCACACCCTTGACATGGTCGAGATAATGACCATCGGAGCCACAGTTGGACCAATGTCTGGCATAGCAATAATCATGCTCATTATTGGTTTCGGAGTGAAGGCAGCAATAGTGCCTCTACACACCTGGCTTCCAGACGCCCACAGTGCGGCACCATCAAACATCAGTGCCATGCTTTCAGGTATTGTCATTGAAGCAGGCGTTATAATTCTCATAAAGAACCTGATAATTTTCCAGGGTACAATTAACTTCGGCGAGCTTCTTGTTGTTCTGGCAATAGCCACAATGACTGTTGGAAACATGATGGCATTCATTCAGCTTGCAGTTAAAGGTGCAGATTTGAAAAGAATTCTGGCATATTCCAGTATTGCCCAGGTTGGGTACATAATGCTGGGTATTGGCCTTGGGTTCGCCTATGGAGCCGAAATGGGATTCCGTGGCGGTGTGTTCCATATAATGACACATGCATTCATGAAGGGCCTGGCTTTCCTTGCAGCCGGAGCAATTATCTACAGGCTGGGAACAAGGGACATAAAGAAGATGAGAGGTATTGGTCATATAATGCCCATTACCGCATTGGCATTCAGCATTGCAGCACTTTCACTTTCCGGCGCACCACCACTGAGCGGTTTCATGAGCGAGTGGATGATATTCAAGGCAGG
>DAOVXH010000080.1 GCA_030636255.1 Methanomassiliicoccales archaeon | reverse complement strand
GGATTCGAACCCCCGAGCTGTTACCAGCACAGGATTAGCAATCCTGCGCCCTACCAGGCTGAGCTATCTCCGCGAGGAGTTTGCTAATTTAGTAAACTGGCGATATAATCGTACTACATAAGTTTTTGTGGATTTATTCTTCCAACAATTTTTTCACTCTTATCTCAATCTCATCCCTTGTTTCCCTGTACTTTTCAATTGACTGGCCCCAGGGGTCTTCCAGCCCCCAATCAATAAATTTCTCAAGCAATGGAGCAGGACATGATTCCTCCACACCGCAGCCCATGGAAATGCATATATCAGCTTTTTCAACCATGTCGGCAGTGAGCAATTTCGGGTACTGGCCAGAAATGACTATCCCCTTTTCCAGCATGACCTCAATTGCCTTTGGAGCAACCTTGTCGCCGGGTTCAGTTCCGGCACTGAGAACTTCAACCTGGTCCTTGCCATAGTATCTGGCATATCCCTCTGCCATCTGGCTTCTGCAGGAATTTCCAACGCACAAGAATAGGATGTTTTTCATCAGTGCTATATCTGAATTATTGGTATAATAATTATCTAAGAATGTGCCCTTCAACAATGGCAGTTAATTCCTCAAGTGTCTTAATATGATAAATGTCCTTGGCCAGGCACTTTATTCCTGCTGCTCTGAAATACCAGTGCACATGCTTTCTCATTCGCCTGATTCCTGCCTGAATTCCGAACAGCTCCTGTTCAAGTGCCGCATGGTCTATGATGGTGGAAGCCAGTGTCTCAAGCGGCATACGCTGATATTCTCCATCTTTCAGAAGCGAATATGCAGTTCCAGGAAGGTCCGGCCTGCCCCGGGTTGCCCGGCCGATCATTACCCCTTCAGCACCGGTATTTTCCAGCAGTTCAATTGCATCATTCTCATTCTTAACATCACCATTGGCCAGCACAGGAATATCCAGGTTTTCAACAACTCTTTTTATGGCATGCCAATCACTTTTTTCAAAATATTTTTGCTCGACGGTTCTGCCATGGACCGTAATAAATTCAGCACCAGCATCCTGAAGCATCTGGCTTATGGCCAATGATTCGTCCTTTTTGTAGCCCAGCCGAATCTTCACTGAGACCGGAATCGAGATAGAACTTTTCACCTGTTTGACTATTGTTGCCAGCTTCTCGGGTTTTTTCAGCAATGCCCCGCCAGCTCCCGGCCCAACAACCTTCAATTGAGGGCATCCTGCATTAATATCTATAAAATCCAGGCCAATCTTTTCAGCCAGTACTGCAGCCTGGGCAATTCTTCCAGGGTCATGACCAACAAGCTGGATGCCTATTGGACGATGTTCCTTTGGAATTTCCACGTATTTCAGGGTTCGCCAGTTTCCACGGCACAGTGCTTCTGCGCTCACCATCTCTGTGAAAAGCAGACCGTCATGAAAACGTCTGGCTATTGTCCTGAACGCAGTGTCTGTAACTCCGGCCATTGGCGCTTGAACGAATGGATTTTTTAGATCAAGGTTGCCCAGTTTCATTGGTATGTGGAATGTAGCTTTGAATAAAAATCTTAGTAAAGGCGCTTGTCAGCTTTAGCAATGAAATCCATGAAGACTTCCTTGTTCTCCTGGCGCATAAAATCTCCAAATATCTGGACAGGGCTGTTTCCCTGTGATTTCATCTCCTCATTGGATATGGTAAGTTCACTGAATCCCACCTCCTGGGCATCTGCTATCCTTGTTCCAAAATATATTGCATCAATCTTTGCCCAGTGTATGGCACTGAAGCACATTGGACATGGTTCGGTTGTGGAATATATTACACAGCCAGACAGGTCCACGGTGCCAAGGACCTTGCAGGCCTCCCGGATAGCAACGATTTCTGCATGAGACGTGATATCTGTCTCCTCCCAGACCAGATTATGCTGGCAAGAAATTACTTCTCCATTCTTCACTACACATGCTCCAAAGGGTGTCTGGCCATTACTAATCCCTTCCCTGGCCTTGGCAATTGCCATTCTCATGTATTTCTCATGATCCATGATTTTCAATTAGGGTCTTTCTCTATAAAATAATATCTTAAAATACAATATCAACACGAAAATGGAAAGGCTAGACAGGCATCTGGCCAGAGGCCATTAGCCTGTCTATTCATTTGTTCATTCAACAGTTATGCGAATGATGTTCCTGATTTTGTACTGTCCAGTCAGGTCTGGGAATGAGCTCATATGATTCACTTCTATCAAAAGCCCAGTCTGAATGCTTGTCCAGTTTACTGATTTTGAATACCCGTCCACACCCTCGATTATGAAGGTTGCGTTTTCAAGGTCTGTGAATCCTGCGTATTCAAGAACATCTACAAGGGCGACGCCACTGTCTCCCTGGATTGTTATTTCATCGAGTTCGTCAAATAGCTCGTCCCAGGTCACTTCAGCACTTGAGCCCCAGCTGGAGTCTGCCTTGATTATTGCCAGTGGTCCAAGAGGAATGTCTTCAATGGAAACAAGATTGCTCACCTTGTAGGCGCTTGGCAAGTCAGGGAAAAAGGTCATTCTGTCTTCCTCAATGAGAATGCCAGACTGCAAATCAATCCATGACACGTTCTTCTGCCAGCCATCATCTGCCATTACTCTGAACAGTGTTTTGTTCTGGTCATCACTTGGAAGGTCCCCGAAGTTGCTGGCCTCTATGATGTCTCCCAGTGGAACTCCAGTGTTTCCATCTACATTTTCAGTGCCAAATTCTGTCTCAAGTTCTTCCCATGTGTAGTCCATGCCATTGAAGGTCATGGTTGTTGCCTCGGTGTCCCCGCCAGGAAGCAGGAAGACCATTGCCAGAACAACCACTGCAACAACAGCAATTACTGCAATTATGCCTATTTTACCCATATTATCACCTTGGATATTCTCGGGTGAGAATAGCGACCTTATTAAATTTTTTCATTAATGAGCATTTGTAACAGAAAAAGTAATTAGAATAAAAACAATGTATGCCATTGGAATTGTGTAGACTATGCAACTTGACAATGAAATGGAAAGAGTGCTTGAAGATATACGCCAGCACTCCAAAAACCATGAAGAAAAAGCATGCAATCAGAGCTATGGTACGCCTAGCAGCAAATCCCTGGGCCGATTAAAGCCCGAACCAGAAATAAAAGGTGAAAATCGTACTGCTTTTGCCAGGGACCGTGACCGCATTCTTTATTCAAAGGCATTTTTCAGGCTATCTGGAAAGACCCAGGTATTCATGTCTCCAAAAAATCCACTAATAAGCAATCGCATGACCCACACCATTCACGTTGCCCAGCTTTCTCGAGCTATTGCCCGTTCATTACATTTAAATGAGGACCTGGCAGAGGCTATTGCACTCGGTCATGACACAGGCCATCCACCATTTGGCCATCGGGGAGAAAAGATTCTTGACGAGCTTAGCCAGAAATATCTGGGCAAGCCATTTCTGCACAATGTTCACAGCCTCAGAATGTTGGATGTACTGGAACGACGCGGTAATGGTCTGAACCTGTCATATGAGGTCAGGGAAGGTATTGTGAAACACTGCGGCGAGGTTAGTACTGGCCACTTTATTACTGGAGTTCCAGAAGATGACCTACTTGCTCATTATGAGGATGAGCCGTCAACCCTTGAAGGATGCATAGTGAAGGTATGCGACCGTATAGCATATGTGGGAAAGGACATTGAAGATGCAACCACATCTGGCATTATTCATCCTGATGATATACCAGAGAAGATAACTTCAGTCCTGGGAAATGACAATAGCCAGATGATTGGCATCCTGGTAAAGGATTTGATTTTGAACTTTTACAGGGACCGCGAGAAATTCATGAAATCAAATGGTCATGAGCCCAATAAAAATGAAATCGGCATAAGGCTCAGTGAACCAGTTCTGAATGCCCTGAACTCCCTGATACATGAGTTCAATTACCCACGCATCTACCTGAGCGATAGCAATAATACCTACTCTGCCCAGACAGAGAACATGATTCGCGGCCTTTTCAAGCATTTCCTCAATGAACTGGGCAGCCTCAATGTTCAGGAGAACTCCCAGTCCACGCTGATGCATTTTAATGGAGTGAAGGAAAATCTGCTGGCAAGGAATACCCTGAAAGAATTAGAAGATTTAGCAGGCCAGGAAGATGATATTGCCATATCAAGCGCAAGACGGCTTATTATCTATGATAATCTCAAAGACTTCCGGGGATCCAGAGGTTCCATACTTCATTTTCTGGAGGATATGGAAGAGGAATACTGGCTTACCAATAGAAATCCTCAAATAATCCTGGATTATATTACATTCATGACCGATACAATGGCCATGGCCATTTACGAGTCCCTTACAATACCAAGACCTATAGTGTGATTTCATGAATATGGAAAATATTGAACTGGCAGGAACCATTGACCACACCATTCTCAAGGCAAATGCAACTGCCAGCCAGATTGACAAACTCTGTCAGGAGGCAAAACAATACAACTTTGCCTCGGTCTGCGTGAACTCGTCCTGGGTTCCAAGATGTGTTGAGCTTCTCAAGGATTCAAAGGTAATGGTCTGCACGGTGATTGGTTTTCCACTTGGTTCTGCAAGTACCCTGGCTAAAGCAGCAGAGGCTGCTGTGGCAGTGGAGCAGGGCGCAGATGAACTTGACATGGTAATTAATGTGGGCAAGCTTCTTGATTCTGAATTTGAATTTGTGAAAAATGACATTGCTGCGGTTGTGGATGCTGCTAGTGGTAGAACAGTGAAAGTAATTATTGAAATCTGCTATCTGGACAATGAGCTGATTGTAAAAGTGTGCCAGCTTTGCAAAGAGGCAGGGGCACATTTCGTAAAAACATCCACAGGTTTTGGTACCGGCGGTGCAACAGTTGAAACCGTAAGACTAATGCGTCAGACCGTTCCAGATTTAGGGGTCAAGGCATCCGGTGGAATTCGAACCAGGGAGGATGCATTACGAATGATTGAAGCTGGGGCCACAAGAATCGGTGCCAGTGCAGGTATTACCATAGTTGAGGGCTGATGATATGGAAGTCAAATTTGGAACATCTGGCATGCGTGGGTTTACAGATACCGAGATAAGTCCAGAACTATGCTGGAAGTTGGGAACCGCCCTTGCTCTTTATTTTGGAGAAGGCTCTGAACTGGTGATAGCCTATGATACTAGACCAGGTGCTGAAAAATTGGCAGGCATCTGTGCCAAGGCAATGGAAAATGTCGGTGCAAAGGTTGTGAACCTTGGTGTCGCACCATCGCCATATGCCTGTGCTGCAATTCTTACCAGGGGTTTGAAAGGTGGCCTCATGGTGACTGGCTCACATATGCCCTATGATAGAATAGGCCTTATTCCTCTGGACGAGATGGGCGTGATTCCCTCAAGGGCCAAGACCAATAAACTTGAGCAAATGATAAGGGAAATTCCCAATCCAATAGAGGTTTCAGGGTCACTTTCAGAACCTGAAAATTTCACATACGATTTTATGATATTCACCCAGGAAATAGTGGACAGCCAGCTTCCAGGAAGAGGAATCAAGGTCGCCCTTGACCCGGCTGGGGCAACAGGGGCCGGAATAGCATCCAGAATAATGAATGACCTGGGGTGTGATGTCAAGGCAATTCATGACCAGCCAATGGACTATGCTCCAAGGAGAATGGAGCCCCGGATAGATGGCATTGACGAGCTTGTGGAGCTTGTTCGGGACACTGGCGCGGACTTTGGAGCAGCCTATGACTCTGATTGTGACCGTGTGCTTTTTGTTGATGAGACTGGCAAACCACTTTCCGAGGATTTGACTGCGGTGATATTTGCCGAATATGTCTACGGCAGAACCGGCGGAACCATAGTTACGCCAGTTAATTCTTCAGGCCTGATAAAGAAGATATGGCAAGGCAAGGTTGTGGATTGCATTATCGGGCCCCCGGAGATATCAAAGGCAGCCATTGATAATAATGCGGTGTTTGCCTATGAAGAATCTGGAAAATACTTCTTCCCTCCAAGGGTCATGTGGGCCGATGGAATAATAGCCACAGCAATGATGGCCAAGATTATTTCCACAACTGGAAAAACATTATCCGGCATTATCTCGGACTTCCCCAGGCACGTGCAAATCAAGAGAAATATCAAGGGAACATGGCAGCAGATGGACGACCTATTGGCCAAGGTCAAGACAGGTTTTCATCCACAGGGCGCAACACTTAATGAGATTGACGGCCTGAAATATGTGTACGAAGATGGTAGCTGGCTTCTTATCCGACCTTCTGGAACCGAGCCACTTATGCGGATATACGTGGACTCACCTTCGCCAACAAAGGCCAAAGAACTTTCACAATTAGGAATGAACACTGTTAAACGACTTATTGAGGAATAGATATGGATAGCAATGCAGAGACAATGGCAGATGAGGAAGGTCGTCAGTATCACATAGGCCTGAAGAAAGGAGAACTGGCCAATAAAATATTATTGGCAGGAGACCCTGACAGAATTGATATTGGCAAGGAATTATTTGACAATATCGAAATAGAAACACAGCATCGAGAATACCACTGCATCACCGGAACAGCCTTCGGCACGCGAATATCCATGCTGTCCACCGGCATTGGCCCGGACAATACAGAAATAGCAGTATTCGAGGCCAGCCAGATTGTCGAAAACCCTGTGTTCATACGCATAGGAACCTGCGGCTGCCTTCAGGATTTTGTAAAGCCGGCAGACCAGGTTATTTCCACAGGCTCAATAGCCTATGAGAACACATCTACTTTTTTCGTGCCAGACTGCTTTCCAGCAATAGCCAGCATTGATGTTGTTCTGGAACTGGAGAGGGCATGTAATGAACTTGAGCTGAAGCATCATGTGGGCCTTACAGCAACAACCCCTGGCTTCTACGGCTCCCAGGGAAGGAACATTGGTAATTTCAAGCCATTGCCATTCAAGATCGAAGACTTGCAGAAATGGAATGTTCTCAATTTCGAGATGGAATCCAGCTGCTTGTTCAGGCTGGCTATGATTTCCGGCGCCAGGTCAGGAACTATTTGCGCGGCCTACAATAACCGAATCACCGATGAGATAATCTCCAAGGAGCAGAAAAAGCCAGCCCAGGAAGGAACAATAAAAGCTGCTATGCTGGCCTTGTCGAGGTTGTAGCTTGGGAAGCCGATGATTAACCAGACGTTCAATTGAAATAGAAGAAATAAGCCAGCGCCACAACTCCAGCCGCAGCCGCTGCAATAACCAATCCAACCTTGGCCCAGGAAATCGGCTTGAATCCCTGAACTTCTCCTGTCTGTCCGTTCACCAGGAAATGATATGTTTTTTGCTTGTACTGGTAGGCGGCAATCCAAACTGGCAGCAGAATATGTTTGTACTTTATCTTGCTGAAAGTCGTGCTTACCCTGAGAAATCGGTAGGTATCCCCAGGAACCTCGCTGCCACATTTCTGCCGCTCGCTGGCATTCACTGTGTTCTGGGCACTAATCCAGCCCTGCTGCAGGTCTATTCCATACTCCTCTGCCAAAAATCCGCTTAAAAATTCTGACTTGTACGGGACAAGTTGCTGCAAATGAAATGGATATATTTTCAGAATTAATTCCTCATTCATTCCTTTACTGGCATGGACAAGCACATCATTGTAGAAGCCAGAACGACTTCCATGGGCTGGCACCCATCGCACTTTCTTTACCTGCCTGGTTTTTGTCTGGCGTTTTCCATTGACAGTAACGGTGTAGGTCTCGGTGACATAGTAGT
>DAOVXH010000116.1 GCA_030636255.1 Methanomassiliicoccales archaeon | reverse complement strand
GTATAATCAAACTCTCCAATATTGCAATCATTCCAATTTATTTCCCCTTCATCTATCAAAACATGGGTTGTGGCAGAGCCAACAGCAATGTATGGGATAATTTCATCAGTTTCTGGATTAACATTAATTGGCCCATCGTAAAGATACCCAATAACATTCCAGGTCCAGACGTCTCCGGATGTCAGGGGATTTGTGGTCTTGATATCGTCCTGCATTGCTATTCTCAAAATTAATTCATCATCCTGGCCTGCCCCAATACCAGACAGCCCTGACATAACAATAGCAAATGTCAATATGATTACAAAGAGCCTCATTCATCGGCCCTCCTCACATAAATCATCATGGCGACCATGAGAATGAGTATGAGGACTAGGGAGATGGGAAGCTGTAAATAATATGTCCAATCATTATCTTGAGATGCATCATTGCTGTTTGGGGCAGGGCTTTCATCATCGATAGTCTGCCCAGCAGAAAAAAAAGAAGAAGGGAGGATAATCATGATTGCGCAAAACAGTACAAGCAAAAATCGAAATCTTTGCCCGACACCGAGATGCATATTGTAAGTTGTCAATGCTGCCCTAATATTTTCACCAAGGTAAATGTTTCAAAAATCTATATAAGTCAATATTGGTACGGTCTTTTGTATAGTATATAAACTCATTGGTATAGTGTTTTGTAAACAATAAAGTTAGAACTACAAATCTGCAAGTCTATTTTTCAATCGTGACAGCTCATCTTGCCTCTTCTTCCACTTCTCTTCCTTATCTGCCAGGGCCATTTCCCTGGCCTCCAGATCATCAAGCTGGCCTTGGAATTCCGTAAGTATCTCCTCGCGCATTTCGTCAGCCTTTTTCTCCAGCTTCCATTCCTGGGCCTTGAGCTTTTCATCTTTAGTCAGGAGCATTTTTTCGTGGTCCCGGAGGTTCTTGTCCTCGATGTCTAATTCTTCTCTGGCCTTCATGACCTTTGCCATTTCTGTCTTGACATTGGCCATTTCCTGGTTGATTTCTTTCTCGTGAGCTTTCAGGGCTTCCCTCTGCTCCTTGACCTTTTCTGCATTTGTGTGGATAGCCTTTTCTTTCTTTTCTATGTCCTTGTTTTTCTTGGTGGTTTCCCTTTCAAAGACCTTCTGCGTCTCTGCCAATGCTTTCTCAGAAGCTTCAACTGCAGAATCCCTGTCTGCAATTGTATCGTCCTTGTCATCCAGCTCCTTTTCCCTGGCATCCAACTCATCCTTGAAGGTGTCAAGTGTAGTGCGGTGGCGGTCAATGTCAACGTGCATGTCCTTGAGACCTGATTCCCTGTGCTTGAGCTTTTCTTCTTCTTTAACCAGTTTATCCCGTTCCAGGTCAAGCTCCTTTTCATGCTTTTTCTTGTCTTTTTCAAGGCGCTGATTTTCCTTGGCCAGCTCCTTCTTTTCTGTAATAAGCTGGGCCTGGTCATCTTCAAGTGTTGATTCCCTGTCTTCAAGCTCCTTGCCCTGCTTGGCGATTTCTTCTATTCTGGCTTCTGCCTGAACTGTGATTTCTTCAATGTCCTTCAAGCGGTCTTCCAGCTTATCTTGCTCTCGCTTCAGGCGTCTCTCTTCCTTTTTCATCTCGGTGGTGGCACCCTTGAGGTCCTTTTCCATTTCCTCGAGCTTTTCCATGTCTGCCTTCAAGCGTTCCTCGTCTACGGTTAAGGCTCTTTCTTTCTTGTCCAGCTCTCTTGACATGTTCCTCATGGCCTTTTTCTCGTCCTTCAGGGTGGACTCCATCTTTTCAAGCTTCTGGCCCATCTTCAAAATGAGATTTTTCTCTCGCTGGATTTCCTTCCTCTCATCGTCCAGGATTTTCTTGTCCTCCAGAAGGGTTTCCCGCTCTGTGGAAATTCCAATACCATCATTTTCCAGCTTTTCGGATTGGCGCTGAAGTTCTTTATCCCGGTCATCAAGTTTAACAACTTTCTCATCAAGCTCATATGCCAGCTTGTCAAGGCGCTTTGTCTCATGGGCTGCTGCCTTTCTTTCTGAATGAAGCTTTGTCTCAAGCTCGTCAATGTGATTTTCCTGCTTGCTGAGATATGCCCTGGCCTCATCAACTTCCTTGCCATATTCCTGGGCTGCCATTTCCCGCTGTGCCAGATCTTTTTCTGACTTTTGCAGGCGGTCCTCCATCTTCAGCATTAGAGTTTCTTTCTTAACATAATCCTCAAGTTTTGATTCTAAATCTGCACGTGCATGATTCTGGCGCTTTGTTTCCTCGGAGATATCAGACCACAGGGATTCCAGTTCCTGGCGCTCCCTTGCCATCCTCTTTTCTCTCTGGATTATTTCCGAATCACGAGTACGAATGACCTCCTCTTCCTTGGCCAGCACCATTTCCTTCTTGCGTAATGCTCGCTCTTTCTCGTCAAGTATTCTTGCGCGATTCTCCAGCTCTTCTCCCCTTGCCTGGAGCCTCATTTTTTCGACCTCTCGGTCTGCCCTGGCTATGACATCTTCCTCATCAAGGCCTTTTTTGTCATTTGTGAGATGCTTCAGGAGGGTCACGCTGCCGCTTCTAAGGGCCTCCATTTCAGCCTTTATGCGGTCAATATCGTCGGAACGCGCTATTGCCTCGATTCTTGCAGTTTCCAGCTCCTGGTCCCTGAATGTTAAATCCTCATCTGCCTTTTTCAGCACCATGTCACGCATATGCTTCTCGCCAGCTTCCTTCCTTGATTTCTCAATTCTGGTCTTTTCCTCATCCCTGACAATGCGTATTGTGGAATCTACATCAACCGTTCCCAGAATTCCAGCCGAATGAGAGTCGCCCAGATGGGTTGCTGATATTGATGATGATTTGTATGAATAACTTCTAACTTCTATTATGCAATCGTCATTAACAGAGTCCCTGGCAATTTCATACAATGCCTCTTCTCCAAAAATATCTCCATTGAACTCATGGACCGCCAGGTATGGCTTTCCTTTCCTAGTGACCAGATGCCCTAAAGATGCCTCCCCGTCCCTGGTGAAACTGGTCTTTACAAGTCCATCCAGCTTTCCAACGCTGAGTGTTTCAAGGGCTTCAGAAAGGGATTTGTCCCCTCCAAAAAGAGTCTTCAATATTCTTCCACTGGGCAATTTGACCATATGTCTCCATTCGTGATGCCCCAATTGTTATAAAACCATTCTTATTGATTGCTTTATTATTTTTTAGCAGAAAGGTTTATTGAATTCCTTAACTATCAATGTTCAATGCCCCTTACTCCATTACATCTTGGATTTGCCTGGCCAGTGTGGTTTCTCAACCGTAAGAAATTGCATTTCATGAGCCTCACCATGGGCTCCATGGTTCCTGATTTGGAAGTATTGCCAATGATGTTCGTTGACACTGTCTCCGGCCATGCCAGGGGATTAATGCATTCCTATCTGGGTGCATTCACATTTGACATTCTGGTAACAATGTTATTTGTTTTCTTCATAATACCGCCAATTGGCAGATTGGTGAAACGCCATTCAAAAGAGAAATGGCATATCTTTGCTGGCGTGGACGTAACCCGGCCGCCAAAGGACCTCATGTGGGCACTTGGGTCTGCATTAATTGGCACTGTTAGTCACGTGACAATAGATATGTTCACCCATACCTACAACCCAATATTCTGGCCCAATGACCTGCAGACAACCCATAACATAATTCTGTTTGGAGATGTTCTTACTTCCACATTGATTTTTGTTGTGCCAATGTTTATTATTATTTTGGTACTGGCTCTTCGATTTTGGACAAGGCCCTGAACTATCTGGCTTTCTGCCAGAATGTTCATTTCAATAAGTCATACAACCTGTTTTTCTAAGCTGTCGCTGGTGCTCCATCCCAAGAAAAAAACAACGGTGCATGACAGTGGCTCTGATTTTTGAAAAAGTAATCTTTTATTATGGTGGCGCTATTAGGGATTGGGAGGCATAAGAATGGACGTTGGAATAGTCGGAAAACCTAATGTTGGTAAATCAACCTTTTTTTCAGCCATAACAATGGCACCAGCCGAAATAGCCAATTATCCTTTCACCACGGTGGATGCCAATGTTGGTATTGGCCATGTCCGTGGAAAATGTCCTCATGAAGAGTTTCAGGTCCAGTGCACTCCAAACAATGCGCCCTGTGATAATGGAACCCGTCTAATTCCTGTGGAGTTAATTGACGTAGCTGGCTTGGTTCCTGATGCCTGGCAAGGAAAAGGATTAGGCAATAAATTTCTTGATGATTTAAGACAAGCTTCGGCATTAATTCATATTGTGGACGCCAGCGGCTCCACAACCGCCGATGGCACACCAACCAAGATTGGCGCCCATGACCCCCTGAACGATGTTAAATTCCTTGAGCGAGAAATCGACTACTGGTTTTTCAATATTTTACAGAAAGACTGGCGTAGGCTTGCACGCCAGAGTACCCTTCAAGGCATGAAAGTGGAAAAGATGCTTCATGAGAGATTCACCGGGCTGGCAATAACCGAGAATCAGATTAATCGGGCAGTGAGAAATGCAGCGCTCACCACAAAACCAGATATCTGGACTGACGAAGAAATGATATCTATGTGCAGCGAGATTCGGCGCTCTGGTAAACCGCTAATTATTGCAGCCAATAAGTGTGACCAGGCTTCCCAGGAAAATCTGGATGCCCTGATGAACCTGGAAAATACTATTGTAATTCCCACATCTGCAGAGTATGAACTTGCCCTTCGCAAGGCAGCAGATGCTGGTATGATAGATTATTTGCCTGGTTCAAGTTCATTTGAGATAAACGAGTCCGCAGGATTATCCGAGGCCCAGAAAAAAGGTCTTGGCACAATAGCCAGCTTCCTTGAAAAATTTGGTAGCACCGGGGTTCAGAAATGTCTGGAGTCTGCGGTGTTTGAATTGCTGGACCTTATTCCAGTCTATCCAGTTGAAGATGAAAACAAGCTCACAGACAAGGAAGGTCGAGTCTTGCCAGATGTTCACCTGATGCCAAAGGGCTCAAATGCCAAGGAACTTGCATACAAAGTTCACACAGACCTAGGAGACAATTTCATCCGAGCCATTGATGCCAGGACAAAGCGTGTTGTGGGCCATGACCATGAATTGAAGGAGAATGATGTTATAACCATAGTGGCCAGGAGATAGATGAATGAATTCATGGAACGTTCGACTGCTGACAGTTTCCTATTCAAAAGAGGATGACGTAATTGTGGAACTCTTTGGGCGCACAGATGACAACCAATCCATTACAGTCCGCTATCAAGGCTTCAAGCCATATTTTTACCTGGTCACACCTCCATCTGGCATTGTTTCGGAGCTGAAGGCAGATTCTATGGTTGTTTCTGTTGATGATGTTGAATTATTCCACGAAGGCCGAAATCGCAAGTGCGTTAAGGCCACCATAAAATATCCCTGGATGGTGCCAGATTATCGAAAAACCTATGGAAGCCAGTGTCAGGTTTTGGCCGCAGATATTCCATTTCATCACAGGTTCATGTATGACCTTGACCTGGGAAGCTGTGTTCAGGTGACTGGAGAACAAATTCAGCATAATAAGTACACAACCGAACTGGTGGTGGATGCCCAGTCCCTTGAAACAATCGAGCCATTCAAGCCTTCTTTAAAAATTTTAAGTTTTGACATAGAGAATTCCATTAAAAATAAAGATATATTGACAATTTGCTGCGCTATTTCTGACGGGGATACAATGACACATGAAAGCCTGGTAGGGGACGAGCCAGGCATAATTCGTGACTTTCTGAAACTTGTCAGGGATACAGACCCGGACGTGATAACTGGCTACAATATTGATGGGTATGATATTCCCTATGTTCTGGAGCGGGCTGAAGTCCATAAAATACGAGGCTTGGGTATAGGCCGAGACGGTGCAGAACTTCGCTCAGTTAGCAATAGGTTCTGGCGCTGCAATGGCCGTATTATTGCAGATGCATGGTGGAATGCCAAGATGGAGCTCCGGCCAAAGCAGGAAACTCTTAATGCGGTAGCCAGTCTTGTCCTGGGCGAGAAAAAGATGGAT
>DAOVXH010000076.1 GCA_030636255.1 Methanomassiliicoccales archaeon | reverse complement strand
GGAATCATTGCCAACAACCATTGCATAGTCTCCATTCTCCTCCCACATGACATCTCTAAAGGTTGTATCTGCAGGGCCACCAAGGTCAGTGAAAACAGCTGCCTCTGCACTATCTGGCACTATAATGAAACAAGCAAACACCATCAACAGTGTAATTCCAAATGCCATGAGTTTATTTTTCATCTCAACCCCCGCTATCTATTGTAATTGTAATAGCCCCCCAGTAAACGCCCTCTGGTGTGGTTGCAGGTATAGCAATCCACCAGTTAAGCTCAGTTGTTCCAGGAGCATTTCCCAGGCCCACTGCATTGTAATCAGAACCAAATTCTCCGAATGCTGTTGTACCATTGCATGGCGCAGGTGTCCATGTCGAAGTAGTAGAATTACCCCAAACGCACCAATCTGCATCTTCACCTAGCATTGGCCTTCCCTCAGGGCAGGTATTCCCATCAATATCCGAGTAAGTTGAATCAGAGAGCACATTTACATTGGATACATTCACACTTGATGCCGGAATCCAGTTTGGAGAAAGGTCATTTCCATTCTCATAGAGATGTGGAATGGACACATTGACCCAGTAGTCTGCATTTGCTGAATAAGTGATAAGGCTTGGATTTAAAAGAGGGGTTCCAACACTTCCAGGAGGTGCATTTCCTGTGGGGTTTCCAGTTGCCAAAACTGATACTGCCTTCTGAACACCAAACTCACCATGGCTGGTGCTCTTCGCAGTTGGGTTGAATCTGTCTCTTACAGTGATATTGAAGTCCCATGACCACTGGTCCAGGAGTGCATTGTTCGGATCCGCATCATAATCATCACCGCTTAGGAAGTTTCCTGCAGAAGCATTTCTTATCTGGGGCCCCAGGTAGATTGGAATTTCCAGATGATGATGGCTCTGTGCCGCATCGTCTGGGTTTACCCACCAGATATTGTCTGTTGCAAGGGCAGTGTTAATCTCTGTTCCTGCCAGCGGATACTGGATGGTTGTAGCACCACCCACCACATGTAAAAGTGTGAATGCCAGATTTCTATTATCAACGGTTTCTGCAGGATATACTGATGTGTCTCCAGCCTGTCCCCAGTCATACCATGCCTTGACTTCAATCTCGCAATTTGCCCATCCCTGACTATAGTTTGCCACAAGGGTGAAATCATACCAATCGTTTACTGCAACTGGTTGGTCTCCCCTATCTGTTCCATCTGTCTCATTGAACCCTATCCAGTATAGTTTCGGGAAAATTGCATTGGCTGTTATGGTTGTATCCTGGTTCCATGCATCAGGGTAAAAGCTTATTCCGCCACTGGCTGTGGCGATTATTCCGGAGCTTGGACTGCTTGGGCCTTTCAAAGCTATTGCCTTGCAGGGATCTGCAGAAATTGTATCTACCGCAATCTTTGTAGCTGCTGGATTGATTGTGCCCATTATTCCTGTTGTAGATTCTCCTTCTCCAACTATCTGGCAGGTTCCCATATGTGGTCCGTTGGGGAAAAAGTCAAGGTCGTAGAAATATTCTGTATTGGAATCATAAAGTGAAGTAATGTCCACCCCGTCAAATTTCCATATATTACCGAAGCCAACACTGTCTCCTGCAGTGATTGCCCAGTCATTACCGCTTCCCCAATCCGGGTTCCACTCAATGGCATTCAGTGGGCCAAGTGTACCGCCCACGTGCAATAAGTTGACATTAGTATCTCCAGGATATCCAATATCATAAATTAACCCATCAGCAAATTCATCTTCTCCAATTGCATAGAAATTTGCTGTGCCATCTGTTCGGAGGTTCCAGGCAACATCCCTGAGTTGCTCATCATGGACCTGCCAGCCAGTTGTCATATCTATCCATGAGAATCCAGTTCTCCAGGCAGCATAACCATTACCTGTGAGGTCTTCACCTACTGCTACCAGGAAGCACCCACCAATTCCTTCGGTTTTTTCAACTCCATAGAACATGCCTTGAGTTGTAGGATTCGGGTAGGCAAGAATTGATACTCCATTATGATAATATGCTGCAGGGTATCCAGCAGAACCACCGCTGACATGGCCCCCAACCATGAAGAAATAGCCAATGTCTTCGCTGAAGACAATGTCATGGAACACCACATCAGTATTTGGTTCATCAAATAGGCTCCATGCTCCTGTGTTTCTGGTGTATCTGTAGACCTTTGAATCCTCTCCTGTTACTCCAAAGGCATAATCCCCGTTGGAATGCCAGGCTATCTTGGATATTCCTAGTGCCGGCGGTGTCATGTATGTCTGAAATGACATCTCCACTGTTGGGTTGACGGTCCAGGACATTCCGTTCCCATCATTGCTGAATGCAACTCCTCCGTCGCCATAGACATTAGCACTCCAATATCTCCAGTATATCGAACAGGCAGGGTCAGGGTGAACCACTATGGCATACTCTGTGCCTGCGTTGAGGACTGGAGCAGTTGGGAATGATACATCAAACCAGGTCGGACCTCCGCCTGGAATATTTCCGGAAGGAACTGTCTGAATGGCAATGGAACTTCCTGCAAATGGCATTTCTGCCTGATTTGTCTGATACAGTTCAAAGAACACATTCCCGGCGCCGCCATTGAGCCAGATCTCCAGGGATATCTTGGTCAATTCACCATTCACAGTAGGTCTGAAGGACTGAGATCGCCAGGCCGCACTGGTAAGTGTAAACTGTGCTGCAGATGCTGGCTGATTTACATCCAATAACTCTGAAGCTATTGGAAATCCATCATTCCTCTCAACAAATGGAGCGATAACATCCTCTGCTGGCACAGTAAAGGCCATCATTGAAAAGCCCATGCAAATCATCATGATTGTGATTGCCAGTGTGATAATTTTGCTTCTCATTAACCGCCCTCCGCCTCTATTGTAATTGTGATTTTTGCCTGGTATATTCCTTCTGCGGTAGCTCCTGGGACTGTGACCCACCAGTTAAGTTGGGTTGTTGTTGAGCCCCCACTGCCAGTCCAGGCAGCATTGAAGTCCGAGCCAAATGGCCCGAATGATACTGAACCATTGCTTGGTGCATCAATGTGAACTTGCGGTTCAGTCCTGTTTCCCCAAACACATAGGTACTGGCCAGGTCCTGTAAATTTAGTTCCAAATGGATTGTCGGTGGCATTGATTTCCGTGTACTGGGGATTTGCAAATACATTGGCATTTGCTACTGCAACATTGTCTGCATCTATCCACAGAGGCCCAACACCGTTCTCCAGAAGGTTCGGAACCGAGACATTGACCCAGTATCCTGAATTAGTTGAGTAAGTAATCTGGCTTGGATTTCCCATAGGCATGTCATTGCTTCCAGGAGGTGCGTTTCCTGTGGGGTTTCCTGTAACTGAGATTGAAACTGCCTTGTTTATTCCAAATTCTGAGTACATTGAAGTTGTAGCCACATTATTGGTAGAATCTCTGACTGTGATATTGAAGTCCCAGCTATTAGCGTCCAGAAGCGTATTGGCTTTGGCTGCATCTGTATCTGGATCCCCAGAAATAAAGTCATTCCCAGTTGCAAATCTAATCTGTGGCCCCAGTCGGACAGCCAAGGTGACATTATGTATTTCCTCACCTGCTGCTCCACCTGGAACAACTGCATCATTTACTCCCCCAATTGCATATTCTGGAATGCCAGGATATGTCATGGAATAGAATGGGCCGCTGGGATCATAAATAAGTGAAAAAGCCAGACATCTATTATCCTCTGTTCCTCCGGCAGGGAATTCTGATGTGTCGCCAAGAGCTCCTCCATCATACCATGCCTGAACTATAACTTCGCATTCAGTCCATCCCAATGAATAATTGGCAGCAAACGAGAATTCATACCATTCGTCTGGAGGTACCTGCTGTTCGATTTTAGAATTGTGAGCTGTGTCATTGAACCCTATCCAGAAAAGTTTAGGATAAGCAACATTCACAGTTATTTGTGTGTCAATATTGGAGGCATCAACATAATCAGCAAATCCTCCGCTTGAACCGATAACTATTCCAGAACTTGGGCTAGTTGGCCCCTTGACTGCCACGCCATAGAAGGTATCTGGAGAACCAGGAACTTCGTCCGATAAATCCACTATGTCTGATGTTCCTTTTGAGTGATGATAAACAGTGCCAGTACCAGGGCTGCCTCCCACAAGAACCGCAAGCTCTCCATCAGGTTGCCATCCGATATCATAGATAGGTACGGTATTTTTTGAAATAAGATATGCAGGATTTGTGCCATCAAACTTGTAGCAGTTCCCGAATCCATAATATGGCTCAGTTCCAATCAATGCATAATCATAGCTGGCACCTAATAAATACTGTGGATTCCATGAGATTGCATAACCTGGCTCCAATTCTGCGCCCAGATTGTCCTGCCCGTACAACAAAGTAGCAACCGTGCTGCCGGTCTGGAACCGATAAATGAAACCGTCGCTCTCATCATCCACTCCCACAGCATAATGGTATGTTGCTGCGGTGTCTCTCTGATTCCATGCCACTGCATGAAGCTGTTCAGGGAATCCACCAGGCCAGCCAGAAGAAACCTCCACCCATCCAAGTGTATCATGATGCCAGGCGGCATATCCATATCCGCCGCTGTCCTCGCCGACGGCCAGGAAGTTATAATCACCATAACCGCCGCAGGTATCAACAGCATAGAATGTAGTTGGTGATGGGGTATTGAATAAATCAGTGAATACTGTGCCGTCATATTTGTAGGCACCTGCCCTGCCCATGGCTATGTTCTGGCCAACAAGATAAAATTCATTATAGAAATCATCCCAGACAATATCATTGAACACATAATTTGCATTTGGGGTTCCTTCTAATGACCAGGTGATGGTCTCCCTGTCATAGCGGTAAACCGTGTCATCACCGGAAACTGCAAGGGCATATTTTCCATTGGGGTGCCAGGCAACTTTTTTCAGTCCACTATCAGGAGTTTGCATAAAGGTCTTGAAATTTAATTCATACTCTCCAATTGGAACCACTTGATCGGCTTCGGCCCAAGTCTCACCGCTATCACCTGAACGCCATGCAAGGCCATCTGCGTAAATGTCAGAATTTCCTCTTACCCAGTGGAATGTTAATGTTGGATTGAATAAAACAATAGCATAAGTTGTGGCGCTATCGAGTGTAATTGGTGTTGGCAAATTAAAGTCCTGCCATATACCGGGAAAGTCAAACACTTCATTGTCTATAACACTGAAAGTAATTAGGTTTCCAGCTACCCCATTAGGTTTCCAAATTCCATCAAAGTAGGTTGTTCTAATTGCTATGTCGAAAGAGACAGGACTATTTGTTCCAAGTATATCAAACCTCAATGAAATTTTAGTTAGCTTGCCGTCCACACCTGGTTTGAAGGTTTGTGCCAGTGCCCCGCCAGGATTTAGGATTTCATAATTATCGCTATTGATATGAGATTGGTCTTGTTTATCAAGAGGATACCCGTTCGACCGCTCTGCAAAAGGCCCTGGCACGTCTTCTGAATTTGCATTGAAAGACACAAACGAAAGACTTACGCATAACATGACGGCCACTATTGCCACAGCGAATAATTTCCTAAACAGGATATCCCCTCAAAGTATGAAATAAGGTAATGACTTGATTGTTATTAAATCTTACTTAACATTGTTACTTTACCTAAATCACCTACGCCTTAGCGCGTTTATAATAGGGAAACCAGATTTTCCTTTTTTATCTTTATTGAATTTGAAGCTTGCAGTGAGTATCTTCTCAGACGAGAATAGCCAGGATGCCAGATAGATGGTCACAATTGTGAATATTATCTGATATATTATTCCGATAAATATCATGGTGAATTCATTGGTATAAAGTGCCTTTGCTGCAAGGACTGGATATGAAAATGGAATTGCATAAACCAATGTCTGCAAGGCTGATGGCAATTGACTTATGTCCACCAGCATCAGAATAATCGCAGGCAGAAATATCGGGGCGTAGATGATTCCCATTAATGCCTGGGCGGAGCGAACATCCTCTGTGAATGAGGCCACCAGTACTGCCAGGGAAAGGGCGGCAACCAGTGAAAGGAAAAGCGTGACCATGAGAATTATCATGCCGGTAGTTGTTGGAATAAGCCCTAAATCAGCAAGGTTTACACCTGCATCTGCAGACATTGCGGTCATGCTGGACATATAGAAGCTGAATCCGAAGCCATATGCCACAATTGCTATTGCCGACACTGCCACCACACCGGATATTTTTCCGAACAAAATTGATGCTCTGGATACTGGAGTGGTAAGCAATGTTTCTAGTGTCTTTTCCTCCTTTTCCATTGCCACGGAAGTTGCTGCGAGCTGGGCTCCCATGATTAACAGCATCATCAGCACTATTGGAATCATCATGCTCTGTGTCATCATCTGTTGAGTTACAGTTGATGGATGAATTTTCTGAATTTCTCCATTAATCACTGAAAAGCTTGGATAGGAAACTGGATTTTCCAGTGCCTGGATGTCCTGGCCAGGATATGCTTCCATGAATCTCTCATCAATTACAATCTGGCTGTATTGTCTAATATGGCTTTGAATAACCTCAGAGGGAATTCCTTCGGTGATGGAATAGGTCTGCATTGGTGTGTAAAGCACAACCAGAGCGCTTCCATTGTTTTCTATTGTAGTGGTGAACTCAGGCATGATGAACATGAAAACATTGCTCTCATCGGTGGTATTTATGGCGGTCCAGGCATCATCGTAGGAGTAGTAACTTTCATTGATTCCTTTACCAACTAAAAAGCTAATTAATTCTTGAGACCGATTGCCATCGTCCAGGTTGACAATGCCCATATCAATAACACGGGCTGATTCTTCCACTGTCTCCATGGAGGCAGCCATTACACCACCCATTACAGGGAACATGAGAAGCGGAACAATAATCATTCCCAGTAGGAGTCTCGGGTCACGAACCATCTCCTTGACCTCTTTTTTCATGATATTGAAAAGACCGCTGACCATTATTCAACCTCCTCAAGTTCAAAAGGTTGAGTGCCAGTTGCTTTTATAAATACCTCTTCAAGGTTCACAGCCTGATATTTCTGAATAAGTTCCTTTGGGGTTCCGATCTCTATGAGCTTTCCCTTATCTATCAGGGCCACCCGGTGACAGAGATGTTCAACCTCCAGCATATTGTGGCTGGACAGCAGGACAGTAACGCCCATGTTCTCCACATAATCCTTGATTATCCCTCTAACATAATATGCATGCTTCACATCAAGACCACTGGCTGCCTCGTCCATTACTGCCAATTTTGGCCTTGTCATGAGGGTTCTGGCAATGAGCAAGCGTCTTTTCATTCCCTTGCTGTACTCTTTTGTGCGATCGTCAATTCGATGGGCCAATCCTGCCAATTTCACGCCTCTCTCCACAATCTTTTCCACTGGTTCGCCATTATCATTAAAGAACTCTGCCATGAACTGAAGATACTCCCTTCCTGTGAGCTGTTTATAGGTGCCAGCTTCCTCCGGCAGATAGCTGATTATCTTTCTTATCTCTTCCTTGTTCTCTGTAACGTCCATGTCATAAATCTTTGCATAGCCAGATGTTGGCCGAAGCAGGGTTGTAAGAATCTTGAGAGTGGTAGATTTTCCAGCGCCATTTGGGCCTATGAGTCCAAATATCTCTCCCTTATTGATATTAATTGTGAGCTCAGACAATGCCTCAACATTCTTGTAATGCTTGCTGAGACCCTGGATTTCTACAGCGATGGTCATCTTATCAATGATTAATCATAATCAGTATATATAAGCATATTCTGGGAATACCTAAAGATTGGGGAGTTTGTGGCTATTATTTTTCTGTCTAAGTATCGGAAACGTTTTAATAAACCAACCATTCACCCCCTCCTACGAGGAACATCCATGAAGCGAAGTTCAAGAGTCTGGAAAAAGCGCGGAAATCAGCGCTGGAAATGGCGAAAAAAGAAGATGAGACGCAGAAAAAGAGCACAGAAAATGCGTAAGTCCTAATCAGAGCTAACCAGGTTCCTAATGTTCCATTATGGGAGTATGGTGTAACACGGTAGCATCGTGGGCTCCAGTTACAGGAATGATTACCAACGGGTATTCTGAGGGTAATGGAGACGTTCATAATCCAGTGATGAATAACTGGAGCGATGACCCGTAGATGGTCTTTGCAGGTAAAGTTCTGCGGTT
>DAOVXH010000183.1 GCA_030636255.1 Methanomassiliicoccales archaeon | reverse complement strand
CTGTTTTTACTGCGCTACCCAGGGCGATTCCCATGTCAAGAAGTCTAAGCATGCAATTAGGCCCGTGGAAGTCCTTCTCAGCACTGGCCTTGTTGAACAATGCGCATGAATCAAAACCGCATGCCCCGCAATTCAATCCGATTCCTGTGTGCTCCAGAACTCCTATCAGCACTAATCCCGAAGACTTCTCCACGCCCTTTGCGTCCCTGTCCCAGTTTACAGCGCCCTTTTCTTCGCCGATTTTAATCATATCAGCAGCAATCTGGCTTATTTCTTGTTCTGTGGCAATCTTCACCTCAATAAAATCCTGACCAACTGCCTTTGGCGCTGTTATGGCTGCCACTTTCATGAGCTCTGCTACAATTCTTACTCCCTCGTCCATGCAAATACCTCGGTACTATAATGGATAACTAGACGTTTATAATTTTGCTGATTTCGAACTGACTTGCCGGAATAATCTCAATCCGCCTGCCAGTGACCTTTTTTAGTTCTTTCTTGGATTCTGCAAGGGCCTTTTCAGGAACATTATTGTCCTGGCTCAGATGTGCAAGAAGGATGTGTTTTGTTTTTTCGGTAATTACATTGGCTATTACCTCTGCAGATTGCTCATTTGACAGGTGGCCCTGCTTGCCTAAAATTCGTTTCTTTAAAAAGTATGGGTACTTGCCGTCCTTCAACATCTGGACATCATGATTTGACTCCAAAACCAATGCATCAGCGTCCATGAATTTCTGCCGAAGTCTTGCAGTAACATGGCCCAGGTCGGTTGCTATAATCAGCTTTCTGCCATTATTTTGAATCTTGAATCCCACAGTCTGGCTGACATCATGCGGCACTTCGAACGGCGTAACCTTAAAATTGCCTATTTTTTGAACTTTTCCTGGTTCAAGCTCCGGCTCTGTAATAACTGCATATTTCAGATCCAGCCATTCGTGTACCGGTTCGGTGGAAAGGACCCTGGGGGAAAAGCGCTTGTTAAGCACCCTTGCCCCGTTTATGTGGTCTGAATGTTCATGACTGATAAATATTGTATCCAGGTCATTTGCATCCAGGCCTGCCAGGTCCAATCGTCGAACAGTTTCCTTGCAAGAGAAACCTGCATCTACCAGGAATAGTGTTTCGTCATCCCAGATGGCCACAGAGTTTCCGCTGCTTCCGCTTCCTAGAACGCAGAACTGAAAGCTCATGCCAGTTTCCTGACAATCTCATTTGCTACGTCCAGGGTTCCTGCGGCTCCGCCCATATCATATGTGAGAACTTTCTTTTCCTCAATAACCAGGGCTATTGCCTTGTATATGCGCTCTGCCATTTCTGTCTCGCCGAGCCAGTCAAGCATTAGCTTGGCTGACATTACCTGGGCTATTGGATTGACCTTGTACTTGCCAGCATGTTTTGGTGCGCTTCCGTGGGTTGGTTCGAATACTGCATATTCATCTCCGATATTTGCTGCAGCACTTACTCCCATACCTCCGGTGAGCATTCCAGTTATGTCCGATAGAATGTCTCCGAACAGATTGCTGGTAACAATGACGTCATAATCCTCTGGGTTCTTTACCAGCCACATTGCAATTGCATCGATATTGTTTTCCTCGACCTCTATGCCAGGGTAGTTCTTGGCTATCTCCCTACCGGTTCTGAGGAATAATCCAGATGTTTCCCTTATCACATTTGGCTTCTCTGCGATTGTGACCTTCTTTCTGCCCATTTTCTTTGCATATTCAAATGCGCTGGTGATGATTGCTGTTGCGCCGCGCTTTGTGATTATTCTCAGTGATATTGCAATCTCATCTGGAAGTGCAAAATCAAACTTGCTCATCTTCGGGTTATGCTTGATTATTGACTGGCGAAGCTCGTTCTCCAGGGGATAAAATTCCACACCTGCGTATAGACCTTCGGTGTTTTCTCTGAACACTGTGATGTCTATGCCATCTCTGAAGTTTGCCGGGTTTGTTGGGAATGCCCTGCATGGTCTCATGTTTGTGTGCAAGTTTAATAGCTGACGCATGCCAACTATTGGGCTTGAGTAAACAAAACCCTTGTCTGCCAGTGCCGGATTTAGCTCCTTGGCTGCCTCTTCCTTTGGCTTGGATGTTATGGCACCAAAAAGACAAGCATCGGTGCTATTGAGCAGGTCTATTGTTCTTTGTGGTAGAGGATTACCTTCGCTCTTCCAGAACTCCCAGCCAACATCGCCATTTATGTACTCTGCTTCAAATCCAACTGCATCCAGAACTATCCTGGCAGCTTCCATTACTTCATTGCCTATTCCGTCGCCTGGTAGCCAGGCTATTTTATATTTTGCCATTTACACATCCTCCTCAACAATCAGCCGATGGCTGTATGTTTCGTTCCATGAGCCACATATTTAACTATCGAAGCCAGAATGCTTCGATAGTTGTACTTACAATAGGGGAAATATGTGGCGGTCAATCGCCTTTAGGGGCTGTAACTCATGGCAATGAAAAACCCATATAAAAGCAGTTCCATTAATATACATAAAATATATTCAAATTCGTGGATTATGTCACCATAATTTTGACGGCAATAGGCCTTGCAATGGACTGCCTAGCAGTGTCCATATCCTGCGGTATCACCATGAACGAGTTCAATCGCAGGGATGCTATTGTTCTGGCTATATTTTTCGGAGGATTTCAGGGAGGCATGGCTTTACTTGGGTGGCTAGGGGGCATGGGGTTTGCAGAACAGATAGAATCCATTGACCACTGGATTGCCTTTGGATTGCTGACAATTATCGGCGGCAAGATGATTAAAGAAGGCATGGAACAGAAGTCCCAATGTGAGACCTTCAATATCCGTAAAATCAGGGTTCTGGTAATTCTATCAATAGCAACAAGCATTGATGCACTGGCCATTGGAATAACCTATGCATTTCTTCAGACTCCCATATTCATTCCGGTGCTGCTCATTGGCATAATGTCCTTTGTGTTCGCAATAATGGGTTCAACACTTGGAAAACGCCTTGGCCAGTATTTTGGAAATCGTATGGAAATAATCGGCGGCCTAATTCTCATAGGTCTGGGAATTAAGATTCTTCTGGAACACACGGTCCTGGCCTAGAGAATAAATGACTCGGCAGGCTTATTCAATTCCTCTAACTGGGTAGTTATTTTATCAACCCGGTTTGTTTCTCCCTTTTCCAGATACCAGGCAAGTGCTTCTTCAAGCAATGGAATGGCTTTTTCGGCATCTTCTTTCTTGATGTAGAGAATTCCGAATTCTTCCTGGGCCAGGGCCAGGTAATCTGGCGACCTTGCTGTTTTAATGAACTCTATGCTCTTTTTGAATCT
>DAOVXH010000132.1 GCA_030636255.1 Methanomassiliicoccales archaeon | reverse complement strand
GTGAATGCCAGGTCCCTGTTTGCCTCGTTTTCTGCCGGATAGACTGAAGGTGCGACACCATTGTCATACCATGCCTGGACAACGACTTCAACGTTTGCCCATCCCTGGGAGTAATTTCCCTGCAATGTGAAATAGTAATTATCATCTACAGGAACTTGCTGATCCATCCTGCTGTTCATTAGCGAGTCATTGAATCCAATCCACCAGAGCTTCGGGAACACTGCGTTGGCTGTGATGGTTGTGTCCTGGTTATTTGCATTAACATTAACTTTCAGGGAGGACCCAACACCCAATACCATGGGCCATTTTGGGCTGGCTGGCGGCTTGAAAGAACAGGTTTTCAGATGATCGCCGGCAGCTCCATTATTATAATTATTAAATAGTCTGTGGTCAGCATCTAAGAATCGCCAATAGGTACCAAAGGTCGATGAATCATATCCAACAATGGCTGCTTCTCCCCAGCCGTCGGTGTCCCATGACACATCCAAATAATAATCACCAGAGCCGATGACAACAGGCACGTAGTTGAGCCAATTACCAGGATGTCCATCGTATGGAGATAGTAAAAAGATGCCCTGGTCACCAACAATCAGGCCGTAATTATAATTCAGGTTCCAGGAGATTTCATTCAATCTTGGGAAGCCAGAAATGTAATTCGATGCCTCCCAGTGGAATTTGGAAGCTGCCGTTAGTGGTCTCGCATCAGTGAAAAAGACCTCTGCTGTTGTAGCCCCGTTTAATTCTCCTACTGCGTAAAATCTACCGTCAATTGGATTGAAATCAACACCATGCAGGGCAACATTGCCCATGGCAGGTCCTCCCATTCCATCTGTACCAACCGGCACCCACTGGATGCCCGGATTAAAGTAATACATAAAGGAGATAGCGAAGCCTCCCACGACAAGGGGATTGCCAAGGTCGTCAACTGTAATGTCTCCGAAGTCCATGTTAAGTGTTGGAGTAGGTGATGTCACTCCACCGGCTCCCGGGGTCCAATAATAGATAGAACCTGGCCCGCCAGCATCCGCGCATATCCAGAACACATCATTCATGGGGCAGTAATCCACACCACGATAATTCTGGGAATTCATTGGCACGGTGATTCCGGTCCATACGCCTGTTTCAGCATTAAACCAGCATACTGGCGTTAGTGAACCTCCAAGTCCCACAGCCACTGCAATGGTTCCGGCAGTGTTCCAGGCCAGATCAGTTGGGTCAAATGATGGCGCCATTCCAGTGCCAATTGGCTCAACAAAATCACCTGCTTGAACACTAACACTCATTCCAATTGCAAAACTCATGCACACCATTAATGAAACCACAATTATTGAGAATATTTTCTTCACTTGAATTCCTCCAGTATAGAATGACATATACAAGGTAGTTCTATAAATAATTGGTGAGGGAAGACATAATAAAGCAATAAAAAAATAGTGGGCCGAGGCGGAATTGAACCGCCGATCTTCGCCTATCTGACCGCATGGGGTAATATCCTTCGGAAACCACTTTGTGGCTTCCTGCGGACTTCAAGGAACCAAAGGTTCCTCTTGTCCTTGATGACCACTGTGATGTTTGTATTGGTCATCTGCGGATGTAAGGGCGACGTCATAACCCCTAGACCACCGGCCCGAGATGGAGCGAAGCGACATCGAGGCGAGGAGGAGAACCGTAGGTTTTCCTCCGGGCCGCGAAACGGCAACGTTTCGCTTTGGTTGGCTCGAAGTATTTGTATGACGCGGGAGTTCTGAAATGAACAACTGGTATAAATGTTTACAGGCTACTCAGAATATTTTTGAAGTGGTGAATGCCCTAGCACATGATTATTTTGCGTTTTCAATTAGTTAAAAATTAACGGAATCATAATTTTAATATTGTGGGCTAGATAATTATAAATAGTGGAGCTCATTTGCCGATGCAATGTCTAATCAACTTACCTTGAGCGAATTCGATATGGAAACTGCAAATGATGAGCCCCAGACAAAGATGGTTTACCTGAGATCATTCTTGAATTCCTTATATGAAAAAAAGGACACTCAAAGCTCTGTATTGTTTGCAAGGGCGTTTTTAGTAACTAACCCATAAGCTTCAAATTAATTTCTTAGACATTAGTTCACCACCGGAATATCCTAATTTTTCATACATGGCTCTTGCTGGTTTATTATGGTCAAATACATTGAGACGGATTTTTTTGACGCCCAATTCTCCAGCCTTTTCTTCTAAAAATCCGAATGCCTGGCTGCCATATCCCTTTCTGCGAAATTTTTCATATATTTGTATATCAATAACAAAAATTGAACGCTTTACAATACCATTTTGAACAGCATACCACAGGCCGCCAGTAACAGTTCCAGAATTCTCATCTTTAATTGAGTAAAAATAATGGCCTTTGGTGTCCAGATAGTCTGGAAGTATCTGTTTCCTCATACTTTCCATTTTTTGGGATGCATTTTCCTCTGTCCAGTTCCTGGCCAGTATTTGTGATCTCATGTGATCCTTCATTGAAATATCAATGAATTTTTCAAACTCACTTTGTGTCATTCTGTCAAATATCATTATCACGACCTCACAATCTTCAAGGTCTGGGCAGAGTATATAAGCAAACTGGAAAATGCTGCTCAGCAAAAATTTATGTATGGATATGCTATCCGCCCGAGTAAGCAAATGCGAGGATAGCCAAGCCTGGCCAATTGCATTTATTCGCTGGCCGCAATAGCGGTTCTGGAGTTCATTGGCTCTCGGCAATAGCCCTGAGCCGAACAGCGGTATTGATGCAGGCTTACGGCGATAGACTCAAGATCTATTCCTTAGTGGTTCGCCGGTTCGAAACAAGCCAGTAGTTTTCTGGTTTGCTGAAAATCCGGTTCCTCGCATATTTTTTATTCACAAATTATGCGGAAAAATATGCGAGAAGATGAGAATTTTTAATTCTCATCTGTATCGACAAACTAGCGATTTCCAACAAACAGTCCTGAAGTCTGTTTGTCGGATTATATGGCCGGCCGATTTTTCTCTCCTTTCTCGTTTTATCAGCTGAATTCTCGTGAACAGTTGGGTTGTATGCCGGTGGCGAACACCTCCCTGCCCTTACGGACAGGGCTTCCAAAGTTTGAAAAAACGGAATCAGTGTCACCTCTCCTGTTTCGGACAAACAGGAGGTACAACCCCGCCCTCCAAATGAGATATAAATGTAATTCAAACGGGGCATGGTTGGCCAGTCCGGTGTGTGGGTGATTCAATTTTAGCTCAGCCCACTCTTTATTTTATTCCATCCAACTATCTGGCAAAAGCTCCGCCAGTGTTTTTTTCTCAGTGTCAGATACAATAACTTCAGTGTTTCGATTTTTCTTGTCAATAACCTGCATCAGCTCCCTGCATCTTCCGCAGGGCGACAGTATTCCTACTTCTCCGACTGCCACAATGGTCTGTATTTCCGTCTCGTTAGAATGAGATATCATATTGGCTATTGCGGTGTGTTCGGCGCAGAATCCAAGGCCGCAGCCAAGATCCATGCTGGCTCCGGTGAATATTTGACCATTATTCGTTATGAGTGCACATCCCACCTCTTTGATAATGCCACAGGAAACCTTTTTCTCACCAACCAGGGCCTTAGCTTTTTCGATTAGGGCCAAATCATCATCAGTTAATGTCATGACAGCAACCATGTATTCATGAGATTTATAGTTGAAGTTCCAACCCAATCCAAACAAATATAAAATCCCCTCCCAATCTCCCCCAGGATACCATGAGAAACGAAATCGAAAAAGGCCGCAAGTTCCTGAAAGCAGCAGACTACGAAGAATTGGAGAAAAAATTTCCAGAATTTACAACAGACCAGGAAAGCGGAATAGCGCCGCCGCCATTGCAGAAACCATATCCCGATGATGCTGCACTTATTGATTTGATTGCACCTGATAATTTTACAATGGAGAAAATTCCGCTGGCGCAAGCCATTGGCAACAGAAAAAGTCATAGAAATTTTTCCGACGTTGCGCTGTCGCTGAAAGAATTGTCCTTTCTATTATGGGCAACCCAGGGAGTTCGGGAAATAGATTCCAATAAGATTTGGACAAAGCGAAATGTGCCCTCCGGGGGTGCCAGGCAACCCTTTGAAACATACCTTGTTATTAATCGAGTGGAAGGCCTTGAACCCGGAGTTTATCGGTATCTGGCCATAGAGCACAAATTATTCCATGTTTCTGATGCTGGTGACGATCAAGTAGAAAAAATTCATCAGGCCTGCCATGGTCAGGGCTTTTGTGCAAAATCAGCTGTGGTTTTTGTCTGGGCCACCATTCCTTATCGCACTGAATGGCGGTACAGTCTTATGTCCCACAAAGATATCGCAATCGAGGCTGGCCATGTTTGTCAAAATCTGTATCTGGCTTGCGAGGCTATTGATTCTGGAACCTGCGGTATTGCAGCATATAATCAGAAATTAATTGATGCACTTATTGGGGTTGACGGGAAGGATGAATTCACTGTTTATCTATCTCCGGTTGGTAAGATTTCCTAGTTATCACAAAAATTATTGCAGCCCAAGAAGCCTTTCTCTTGCCTTCTCCGCCCACAGCTTCATGCCCATCTCTTCATATAATTTGAGAGATTTGTTATAGTTATCTTTGGCCTTCTGGGGGTCTCCCTGGGCCTTCCACATTTGGCCCCTCTCATAAAATACACGGGCGCCATCTTCAATGTTTCCAACCTCTTCCAGTATGGTTTCTGCTTTATCAAAGGCCTCCATTGCGCTTGGCCAGTTCATTTGTTGGGCGTGTATCATACCCATAAAACGATTGGCAATGCCTTCCTCGCCCATTGCGCTCATCTCCACTGCTATGTCCATGGCTTTCATTATGGATTCCTTGGCCTTTTCTGCATCATTTAGCATTAGGTATGATTCTGACAGGCCGCCATATGCATAGAACGTAGGCAATTTTGCTCCGGTTTCCAGGCAAAGATTCAGGCCCCTGGAATAATATTCTAATGCTTTTTTTGCTTCTTTTCTTTCTTTGTGCACACTTCCAATATTATTGTAGGACATTGCAATACCTGTTCTGTCGCCGATATCCTCTCTTATTTTCAGGCTCTTCTCGTGGTATTTCAGGGTCTCATTCAGGTCTCCCAGGTTTTCATGGACTGTTCCGAGATTGTTCAGGGAATCAGCAATACCGCTTTTATTGCCAATTTTTTCCTCAATAGCCAAGCATCTTTCATGGCAATCCAGGGCCTTTTTCATATCTCCCCGGTCACTCCAAAATAAACCAATATTGTTCAATGAGTCTGCAATGCCACTTTTATTACCAATTTTTTCTCTTATTGTTAGTGCTTCATTGTAGTATTCGAATGCGCCATCCAGGTCTCCCTTTATGTGTTTCATTACTCCCATATTTGCCAGTGTTGTGGCGGTTCCCTTGAAATCATCAATTTGTTTGCTTGCTTCCAAACTCTTTCCATAATATTCCAGGGCGTCGTCAATCTCGCCCTTGCTGAATTTGAGGTTGCCAACAGCTCTCAGGCCAGTGGCCAGGTCCATTAGGTTTCCCCCTAACTCTTCATAGAT
>DAOVXH010000106.1 GCA_030636255.1 Methanomassiliicoccales archaeon | reverse complement strand
TAGGTATGCCGTACTTCATCACTCCTTCTACCAGTTTCCCGGGGTTTAGAACATTATGCGGATCCAATACAGTCTTAATATCAAACATTACTTCGGCTCCCTGGCCTCTTATCTTGGGGAGGTTCGAGGCAAAGAACAGTCCAAAGCCAAGTGGCCTTCCGTCATGCTTGAATCCAATGTCTCCAAGTTTCTTCGGGTATGCCAGACTAATCAGACTCTTAATTATTTTCTTGTCATTGAATATGTAATATGGTAACAATGTGACACTGTTCCTGTCTGCCATGGTCCCCATTACAGCGCCCTCCATTCCCATGCTGTCAATAAGTTCATAAATGTCATCCAGAACCTTGTCGAATTTGGTCAAAGGAACCAGTATTTCACCGGGAATTGCGCAGAGACCTACCTCTCGCATTCTAAATTCATAGGCTCTCTCATCCCATTCATGGGACCCCACATCATCAGGAAGCTTTTTTCCTCCAACAAGATTAAGCATTGCATCTATAGCATCTTCTTCAACCTTTACAGACTCAGCTGAACCCTCAAGGGCTATGTTGACAAGTGCACCTTTACCTGGGGTGTGCTTACCCATCTTATCAAGGTAGACCATGTGTTTTTCGTCCACTATGGATATGCTTAGGGGATTTACATGGCTCCTGGTAACGGCCATTAAGAAAGGTATTGCCTCATATAAGGTATTGAATTGATAGGCCATTGGTTTAAGAACCTCTGGTGCTGGGTATGCCTGGATGGTAACCTTTGTAATAACGCCCAGTGTGCCTTCGCTTCCAACAAAAAGGCCGTTTAGATTATAGCCAGACATATGGTCGGAAACCTTATTGAAACCAGTGTTAATTATCTGACCTTCTGGAAGAACAACTTCCATGTTTCGGATATTGTTTCCTATGGAACCGTATTTGTAAGTTCCGTATCCTATGCCGCCGGTGTTTATCCAGCCAGCAATGGTTGCTGCGTGGATGCTGCTGGGGTGTGAGGGAATGAGCAGACCTCTTTCCAATGCTGCATCGTGAACATTTTGCCATACGGCACCTGCCTCCACCTCCACTTCAAGGTTATCTTTGTCCACCCTGAGCACTTTGTTCATGGTGGTCATATCTAGGACTATTCCGCCTTGAGACGGTACAGCACCGCTTAATCCCCATGTAGCAGCGCCCCGTGGAACAACAGGTATATTCTCTTCACATGCCAATTTCATTATATCTGATATTTCATGGGCCGATTTCGGTCTAACAACAGCGTCAGGGATGACTTTAAAAGCCAGGCCAGCCTCTTTAGGAAGTGGAGCTAGGTCGTGACTGTAAACAGACATCTCCATCTTATTCGTCCTGACTCTTTTTTGCCCTACAATATTGGCTAATTTTTCAAAAAGCTCATTGTTCGTTATGCTCATATTGATACCTCCGTAGAATTATCTTTTGAATCTTTAGATTCTTTATTTAAATTAACCTCAGAATTGCCACATTCTGTTCTATAATATACAGAACCGCGATCCTGAATATTTCTATACCAGCGGAAATGAAACTTCTTAACATACCACTCTGGCATCTTTCCGGTCATCATGATGCATTTTATGGCAACAAAGTCACGCTTTCTGATTAGATACGCAAATTTCATAGCCACTAAGAAAACCAGCAGCAAACCAGCAATTATATGCATTAATAGTCCCAGTTCTCCCAAATACCCAGTGAGCATAATTAGAATGGTAATTCCCATGAGGCCAATTGTGTAAATTGTACATAGATAAAACATCCTCTGATTATCTCTGTACTTGCCTGCACTGCCTGCCTCTTCTCTGGATGCCATGAAGACCATGTAAAGAAATGAATGTACCATTGCTTTGAACTCAATGTTTGTATCCTTCGAAAGTAAGGGCCTTTCTCTTTGCGAAATATGCATAAAAGCGTGTACAAGTCCCACTATGAAAATACCAAGTCCTGAATAGGCATGGAGCTCTGCTGTCCAGGCTGGTGTAGGAATGAGAATTAACGCTCCATGTATGTGAAACTCATGATAGCCCCAGTCTCTAAAGAGAAAATAACTGAGAGCTAAATTAAGACCTAATAGAGCTATGAATAGCCAGTGAACTAATATTACTTCATAGCCGTATCTTTTGATATTTTGTTCATTTACCATTCATTTCCAACTCCTAGGTCTCATGGTGGTGCGTGAATTACACTTGTATCATGACATGATTCACATTCAGTCATATTCTCATCATGGAAGGATGGTATATCGTCATGGCAAAGGCAATAATCGAATACAACTCGTATAGTGCCGTGCTCACTGTGACAGTCTGTACAATCGGTGTACTGGTGTATAGCGTAGCTCAGCAGCTCTCCTTCCAATTCATGGCAGTTTATACAGAAATCATTCTCAAATGATATTGCGTCAGAGAAGGTCATGCTATTTGGGTCTGTGTGGATTATGGTTGTATTATGACAAGCCTGACAATCAGTAGTGCTTGCATTATGGAAGCCAGGTACCTCGCCATGGCAAATGCATTCACTGAAACTTACACTTAGCACACCATGCTCTGGATGGCAATCGGCACAATCGGTAAGGCGGTGTATATCATCATTGATTCTATCTGTTTCAGGGAGATGGCAGTACATGCAGAAATCATTTTCAATCTGTGTCATGCCGGCAAAGGTGATATCATATGGATCATGGCCGCCGGAAACGTGACATTCAAGGCAGTCATCATAAGGAGGTTGTACTGAATGGGATATCTCTGTCAAATTGTGGCAAGAAAGGCATTCATTCTGAAGTTTATGCTCTTCATGGCACTCAAGACAACCGTCTGTTCCGGTCATATGCCCAGATTGAGAGGAGAAGAACACATCATACACATCAGAGTGACAGGGGGAACAGAATGAGGAATTTGCCTCGAATGTTCCATGATACGTGTCAATATTATATGCTAAAGAAGCCTCCTCTGGATGATTATTTTCATGGCATAACATGCAATTGTCCACGCCAACACGGTGACCGATAATATCTACATCCTCGTGGCAATCTTCACCACCGCAGGCCTGTTCTCCATGGGCCTCCAGTTCTTCAACAGTAAGGCCGTGACAGACTCCGCATGACTCTGCAGTAGAACCTATACCATTCCATCGGGCATCATGGCAGTCGGAACATATCTCTCGTTCTTCAAGTTCTGTAAAGTCAGTACCATTTTCGGTAAATGGATGCCACATCTCTGAACCTGCGGCCTCGATGCGCCAATCCATATCCTCATGGCATCCCTTTAAACAGTTTTCAGAAGGAACATGACCATGTAAATTGTACATATCATAGCCACCAAATACCAAACTGTATACTTCTTTTGGAGCGCCTATGAAGGTGTCAATTTGCCCCATTAGACCAGGGCCAGTATGGCAATCAAGGCAAGTTATCTCATTATCAAGATGGATGGCCATAAATGTATTATTGCCTGGATCCAAATATGCTTCTTGAATAGGGTCCATAATATGGCAGTAATCACCACAGAACCCAGGAGTTTCATGAAATTCCATGAATGCGCCGACTGCTAAAATGGCAACACCAATTGCAATAAATAAAAAGACACTGAACATTCCACCTGTAATTTTGAACTTGGCACCCTTGATAATGTTCATTCCTTTCAACAGAACGAACCCCCAAACTCCGGCTAGGAGAAGAAGTATTAGCATACCATATATGTAGTCAGACACATTGTTCACCAGTGTATTAATTTATTAGCCCGTTAACTTGAATCAGGCATGCGCCTTTCTATATAAATGAATTTCCGTGGGTATGAATTATTTCTACTTTTAAGTGAAAATATAGGTCATTGCACCCATTTTCAAGTGAAAAGTATAAATATACAGTCAATTTTTGCCCAGTAGATGCAATTTGGAAATCTTTTGATATATGCTAGCCTAGTTCTGACATTTATTGGTATTGTATTGACACTTATACGCCTGAAAACCAAGGATGCTAAATACCTTCTCTATTCAAGGCTCGTCATAGTTATTCTGTTTACTACTATTTCCTCTGCCATGATTTACCTGTATTCACTCTTTCTCACGTCGGACGTCTCTGTGGAATATGTTTGGAGCCACACAAAATCCAACTATCCTTTCATTTATAAATTATCAGGAACAATTGCCGGAATGGCAGGCTCACTTCTCTTCTGGATATGGATGATAATCATCCCATGGTTCTATGAGGAGATGAAAGCCATAAAGAAGCCAGTAGATGATAAACTCATGGACTGGACAAGAATAGCCCTTCTCAGTGTTTTGGGAGTAATGCTCTTCATATTATGCTTACACAATATTTTTGACCTGACTCCAGAATTTTCAGCTAATCCAATGGTAAGGACCCTGGCAACAGACCCTGATGGGCTTGGGCTGAACTCTTTGCTTCAAACAGAGTTAATGGTCATACATCCGCCAGTAATTTTCATGGCATATGGATTTCTGACAATTCCCTTCGCATCAGCATTGGCAAATCTCATCACAGGCAATAAAAAATGGGTAGGCCTATCAATTAACTGGAGCAGGGCAGGATGGTTATTTTTAACGCTGGGAATCGGACTAGGTGCACTTTGGGCCTACGTGGTTCTGGGTTGGGGAGGATATTGGGCCTGGGACCCTGTGGAGACCTCGTCCTTACTTCCATGGATTTTGCTAACTGGATTCCTCCATGTTCAATTGATGTACAAGAGAAAGGGAGATTATGAAATTATGGCTCCAGTATTGGGCATAATGACGCTTCTCCTGGTATTCTTCGCCACCTTTACAACAAGAGCAGGCGGTCTTTGGGTGTCTGTCCACGATTTTGGAGAGGCAGATTTGTCTGTTAGCCCAATGACCAGATTAATGGAAATCTTATCGAGTAATAATAATGTACTCATCTATTTCCTGCTTATGATAGCAATTATCGCCATCACCTTGATTCTTGTCTTCTTCAGATACAGAAAAATGAACAAAGACAAAGAGGTTAAAACCTATGCTCTTTCAGAATTGATAAATGATGACATATTGATGTTAGCCACGGTTTTCTTGTCTATTCTCATTACTGTACTGACTTTGGCTATTTTGATTATGGGAATTAATGGCCTGTCTCCAGAGAATTTCGATATGCCAATTGGTATACTAGCCATTATTTCGATTTTAGTTTTGATGGTTTGTCTTACCTGGAGACATGTAGGAAGAAAATGGATTGTGATAATCACCATTGGAACGCTATGCCTCTCTATAATTGGGTTCTTAATGTTCCCTGACATGAGGGAAGCTGCAGCCACGGCACCAATACTGGCCCTTGCCTTGGCCGGAACATCTTACAAAATTATCAAGAGCTTTAATCCAAAACATGCATGGAGATCAATGAAACTAGTCTCGGCACACTTGGTACACCTATCGATTATTCTGATTATGATTGGTTATATAGGAAGTAATTTCATGGTCACAGAACAAAGTGTTTCCTTAACAGTAGGCGGTGGCGGTGAGACAGTTGGTGCCTACACAATATATGCTGAGGATATTGAGGTGACCGCAGACTCAATATTCATTGACATTGAGGTTTGGAAGGGTGACACTTTTATTAAACGTATTAGTCCAGGCATTCAATTAATAGATGGTCAATTAAGAAATGAAATAAAAGTTGCAGGAGCCTTGACAAATGATATTTATCTTACATACAATTATGACCAGGCATCACTGGGCCAAAATATTGTGGACTTTGAGGTTAAGATATTACCACTAATGAAATGTTTATGGGGCGGCATGTGGCTCATGTCCATTGCAATAGTAATCAGGGTTGCAGTTGAAAAGACTACAAAGAGCAAAGCATCACCTGAAAAGAAAGAAGGACAAGAAGAAGTAAAAGATGAAAAGTACTACGAATCTCTTCTGGGCAAAGAACTTGAATCAATGGACAGTAGCTCGAAAAGTGAAGAAGAGGAAGTCAAGGACGATAAATATTTTGAGTCCCGGCTGGACTCGGAACTGGATGATATGGATGAATAATCCGAGAAAGCGCCAAAAAAGACCGAATATAAACTGTCCACAAATCTCTTAAATAGTTTAATTGTAATCACGGCGTGAATTAATAAGATTAAGCACTATTTGATGAGCAAATTCTTGTAAAAGAGCGGAAGGATATTATGGCTAAGAAACCCAATCTAGTGAAAAATCAGCCCCCAAATCAAATAGACTTGATTGCTTGCATGCAATGCGGTTACTGCCGCTCGGTCTGTCCTGTATTTGAGGAGACTGGATGGGAATCACTTTCACCCAGGGGAAAATTATTTGTTGTGAAAAATCTCACC